>QHXD01000108.1:14377-26369 GCA_003223895.1 Acidobacteriota bacterium | reverse complement strand
CTCAAGTATCAGCGTGACGTCGGAAACCCGCTTCAGATGCAGGTCTGGACTTCCCGGCGTGACGCCCTCGCCGCGTACGCCAAAACGAGTCCCGAGGCGGCACGGCGCGCGGGAGAAGTTCGGCGAAGCCTGAGAATTCCATCAAGCGGCTTGTGGGCCAGCAGGAAGGCCTTCAAAACCAGCGAATGATGGCGCGCAAGGAAATGGAAGAAAAAGATCTCCGCGCTCAGATCGCTCGCCGGCCGGATCTTCAAAAAGCGCATGGTGGAGCATGGGATCGGATCGCTGCTGCATACGCCGGGCTGCCGGCGATGGCCAAACGCGGCGCGTTTACCACGATTGCTCCATCGCGTCTCGGCCAGATCGCTCAGACGCTGGTTCTCGATTCGGAAGAAACTCAGAAGCCGAACGACCGGCGTTATGACGAATTCCGCGAATCGAATCTCGAATCGCTGCGCTTCAGCCTGCTTTCGCCCGCGCCAATCTACAAAGACATGGAGGAAGCCGTGCTCGCGGCGTGGCTGGCCGAAGCACAGAAGACGCTGGGAGCGAATGATCCATTTGTGAAGGCGGCGATTCAAGGTTCGACGCCCGCCGGCGTGGCCAGGGCTGTTCTCGGCAGCACAAAACTAACCGACGTTGCGGCCAGGAAAGCGCTGCTCGAAGGCGGTGCGGATGCGATCGCGAAGTCCGATGACTCGATGATTCAGCTCGCGCGCCGGATCGTTCCGGTCTACCGCGAACTTCGCGCGTGGAACGAAGCGAATATTCAAAGCGTCGACACCAGCGCGGGACAGAAAATCGCGGAGGCGCGGTTTGCCGTCTATGGAAAGACTGTGCCTCCGGACGCAACGTTTACACTGCGTCTCAGTTACGGGCGAGTGCTTGGCTATGAAGAAGACACTACGTTCGTGCCGTATAAAACCACTTTTTTTGGTATGTATGACCGCGCCCGCAGCTTCGACGAGAAGCCGCCGTACAATCTGCCGAGACGATACAGGGAGGGAATGTCGAAGATTGACCTTTCCACTCCATTGAATTTCGCCTACACGGCGGACACCATCGGTGGGAACTCGGGCAGCCCTGTCATCAACCGAAACGCCGAAATTGTCGGACTGAATTTTCGACAGCAACATCCAGAAGCTGCCGAATCGCTACTGGTATGTTGACGAAAGCGAAGGCGGGCGCGCCATAGCCGTCCACAGCGCAGCGATTATCGAAGCGCTCAGGAAGCTCTACGGCGCTCAGCAACTGGCGCAGGAGATTACGGGACGTTGAGGGGAACGCGGGCTGAAGACAAGAAGAATTAGCCGCGTAATTCGCGGCTAATTCTTCTTGTCTTCAGCCCGCGCTGCTAATACTTTTCTCTATTCAGGATGTAATTCAGCCCGCCCACGCGGAACCACCGGTACCCATATCCCTCCAGCACAATCGTATGTTTGCCGTTTGATCCCGCCCGGCTCTCGTCTCTAACGAGTAAATTAACCAGGCGATCTCCTTCTTTGACGCCGACGTCGAGCAGGATGCTTGTCGGTTTGTCGTCGAAGTTGTGCAGGGTGAGGAGCGAGTTGTTGCGCCAGTCATAGCGCAGGGCGAGGACGGACGGAGAGCCGGTCTTGAGAATGGTGCAGGTCCCCCAGCCCACCTCAGGGCATTCCTTTCTGAAGCGAATCATGCGTTCGGTCCAGTTGAGCATGGAGTTGGGATCGCAGCGCTGGGCGGCGACGTTAATGAGATTGTAGCTCCAGACGCCCTCGTCGATGACGGGCAGTATCGTTTTCGGTGCGGTTGAGAAGCCGGCCTGCGGCTCGTCAGACCATTGCATGGGAGTGCGGACCGCACCCCTTTCCTTGAGTTCAAGGTCGTCACCCATCCCGATCTCATCTCCATAACGCAGAACGGGTGTCCCCGGCACTGACAACATCAGACTATATGCGAGTTCCAGTTGCGGCCGGCCGCCCAGCATGGGGGCAAGGCGCCGGCGAATGCCGCGGCCATAGAGTTGCATCTGTTTTTCCGACCCGAACTTCGAGAACACAAGCCGGCGCTGCTTATCCGTGAGGCGTCCCAGATCGAGTTCGTCGTGATTTCTCAGAAACGAAGCCCACTGGGCAAATTCCGGTATCTTCTGCGTCGCCCGGATGGCCTTGGCGACCGGTTCCGCATCGCCCGAGGCCAGCGCGTAGAACATGTGCTGGTTCACGTAAAAGTTGAACAGCATGTGCATGCGGTCGCCTTCGTCGCCGAAGAAATCCTTGTCTTCGGCGGGAACAACATTGGCTTCGCCCAGGAGAATCGCGTCGCCCTCACGCCATTGCAGGAAATTCCGCAGGCGCGTGAGGTATTCGTAGTTCAGGACACGCTTCTTTCCGGGCATGCGACTTTCGATCATGAACGGAACGGCATCGACTCTGAATCCGGAGACTCCGAGCTCGAGCCAGTAGCCCATGATCCGTTGGATTTCTGTTTGAACCTCGGGATTCTCTGTGTTCAGATCCGGCTGGAATTCGTAAAACCGGTGGTAGTACCACTCGCGGGCGATCTTGTCGTAGCTCCAGATCGATTGCTGGACGCCGGGAAACACCACGCCCTTGCGGTAATCGGCCGGCCGTTTTTTCGACCACACATACCAATCGCGGTATTTCGACTTCCTATCCGCGCGCGCAGCCTGAAACCAGGGATGCTGGTCGGACGTATGGTTCAGAACCAGATCGATGATGATCCGAAGGCCCCGCTGCTTTGCCTGATTTGTAAAATCGACGAAGTCCCCCGAAGAGCCATGACGTGGATCAACGCCGTAGTAATCGGTTATGTCGTAGCCCGCGTCGCGATAGGGAGACGGTTGAAAGGGCTGCAGCCATATACAGGTGACACCCAGCCCCGACAGGTAGTCGAGGCAGCGTGAGAGCCCCTCGAAATCCCCCACACCATCGCCATTGGAATCCATGAACGTTCCAACGTTGACACTGTAGATAATCGCGTTCTTGTACCAGAGATCATCGATCATCTGTGCTCTGCTCCTGTTCCAGAGTACCTTGAATTCCGCAAACAGCAGCTATGGTAGAGTGCTTCATCGAAATCACTGATGGCCACTGACCAATGACCAATGGACTTGAGCCATTGAACAATGGTCAGTTTTTAAATGCGCATTATTCAATGGTTCAAGTTCATTAGTCATTGGTCAGTGGCCATCAGTGATTTGCAGAAGGGGAAGACATGAAAACTTTCTACGCAGTGATAATAGCCGCTGCATTTGCGTTCGTCCTGATTACCATGACAGGCATCGCCCAACAGCAGCCGGCGCCACCAGCCCCACCGCCCGCCCCGATGCCGCCGATTCTCGAGAATTACAAGCCGGTCACCGCCGATCGTCTGAAGAAGCCGGAAGACAGCGACTGGCTGATGATTCGGCGCACGTATGACGGTTGGGGCTACAGCCCGCTGGATCAGATCACGCCGGGCAATGTCAATAAGCTCCAGCCGGTGTGGGTCTTTTCGACGGGCATGGTCAGCGGACATGAGGCACCGCCGATTATCAACAACGGCGTGATGTTTGCAGCGACCCCGGGTAATCAAGTCATCGCCGTCGAGGGCAAGACCGGCCGGATTCTCTGGCGCTTCCGGAGGCCGGCGCCCGAAGGATCGCTTTTGCCGCATCAGACGAGTCGCGGTGTGGCTCTGTACGGCGACAAAGTCTTCTTCGCCGCCGGTGAAGCCGTGCTGATTGCAATCGACGCCAAGACCGGCAAGGAAGTCTGGGCCACGACGGTAGCCGACAACAAGAGCGGCTACTACATGACGCTGGCTCCGCTCGTAGCCGACGGCAAAGTTCTGGTCGGCGCCTCCGGAGGCGAATTCGGAATCCGTGGCTTTGTCGCTGCATTTGATCCCGACACCGGTAAAGAGGTGTGGAGAGTCTATACGGTGCCCGCGCCTGGAGAGCCGGGCAGCGACACATGGCCAGGCGGCGATCAGTGGAAGAACGGCGGCGCCTCGGTATGGGTCACCGGCAATTACGATACGGAAACCAACCTTGCCTTCTGGGGAACCGGCAATGGCGGTCCATGGATGGGCGATCAGCGTCCGGGCGACAATCTCTACATCTCATCGACAATTGCCATCGACGTGGCAACAGGCACGATCAAGGGACACCACCAATACGACCCCAACGAATCCTGGGATTGGGATGAAGTCTCGCCGCCGATTCTGGTGGACTACAAACGGGGCGGAAGGACCATCAAGGGTCTGATCGACGTCGGGCGCGACGGCTATCTGTGGTTCCTCGAACGCTCCAGCGGCAAGATCAGCTTTGTCGAAGGCAAACCGTTCGTGAGGCAGAACGTTTACAAAAGCCTCGATCCCGAAACCGGGCGGCCACAGGTCGATCCGGACCGCAAACCCGGCACCGGCAAAATGGCGGATTTTTGCCCATCGCTGTGGGGTGGTAAGAACTGGCCGCCCATTGCGTTCAGTCCGAAAACGCGGATGATTTACATCCCTGCCAACGAGAATATCTGCGGAAACTCGATAGGACTCGAAGTCCAGTACGTCCCGGGCCGTGGTTTCACCGGCTCGAGGGGCAATACCTATTTGCTCCCCGAGGCTGACCATATCGGCGAAGTCCAGGCCTGGGACGTGGACACGGGAAAGAAAGTCTGGACTCACAATTACGCCAGGTCTCAGAACTGGGGTCCGATGCTGGCCACCGGCGGCGGCCTGGTTTTCAGCGGTGGGACCAACGATCGCATGTTCCACGCGTTCGATGCGAAGAACGGTAAGCTGCTGTGGGAATTCCCAACCAACTCCGGCATCACGGGCCAACCGTCATCGTTCATGGTAGACGGAAAGCAGTACATCGCCGTGCAGTCGGGCTGGGGCGTTGACGCCAACGGAATGCAGGGCGTCCTCAATAGAGGGCGGCCGGGGGAATTCCCGGAGGTGCCGCAGGGCGGCGCCATCTGGGTGTTCGCGGTGAAGTGAGGTTGACTAATCACTGATGTCCAATGCCCAATGACCAATGGACTTGAGGATTGAGGATTGAGAAATGAAGATGAGAAATGGTCAAATCTCTCAATTCTCGTTTGTCAATTCTCAAGTTCATAGTCATTTCTCAATCCTCAAGTCCATTGGTCATTGGGCATTGGACATCAGTGATTAGTAATATGAAATACCAGCGAGGACGTTCTTCTGACCGACCTTGAAGTTCCTGTCTTGATTGTCGGTGGCAGCCTGGTGGGCATGTCCACCGCGCTGCTTCTGGGGCACCATGGGATTCGGGCGCTTGCCGTGGAGCACCATCGGGGCACGGCCATTCATCCGCGTGCAGCACAGATCAGCCAGCGGACGATGGAGATTTTCCGCACCGTGGGCGTCGAGCAGATCGTGCGCAAGAAGTCGGACGAGCAGTTCGTTCAGGATGGCGCGATCATGGCGGTCGAGACGCTGGCAGGCAAGGAGATCGGATACTTCATCTCGAACCTGAACGAAGGCGTGCGCGACATCAGTCCGACCGAGCGCGTCTTCATCTCGCAGAGTCTGCTCGAGCCGCTGCTGAAGTCGCGCGCCGAGGAACTTGGGGCGCAATTGAGGTATGGGACTGACATGGTGTCGTTCGAGGAGGACTCGAACGGTGTCACGGCGGTCATCCACAAACGGGACGCCGGCAAGACACAAACCGTGCGGGCCGCCTATATGGTGGCGGCCGATGGTGCGCACAGCCGTGTGCGCGAACGCCTGGGCATCGCCATGCGGGGCCGCGGCACTTTCTCGAACAGCATCACAATCTACTTCCGCGGAAATGTCGCGCCGCTCCTGCGCGGCCGGAATCTCAGCGTCATCTACGTCACGAATCCAACGTTGCGCGGTTTCTTCCGCTTTGAGAAGCCGTTCGATTCGGGTTTTCTCGCCGTCAACGCGCTGGGTGATCCGACAAACCCGATAACGGACGTATCCACCGGCCTTACCGAGGAACGCTGCCTGGAGTTCGTTCGCGTCGCCCTGGGCTCGGACGAAGTTCCCATCACGATCGAGAACATCATGCCGTGGAAAGCGCAGGCCGACGTGGCGGATCGTTTTCAGCACGAACGTATCTTTCTTGCCGGCGATGCGGCGCACGTCATGCCGCCAAATGGCGGTTTCGGCGGCAACACGGGCGTTCAGGACGCGCATAATCTTGTCTGGAAGCTGGCGATGGTCTTGAAGGGGAAGGCCGGGCCCGAATTACTCGCCACATATGAATCAGAGCGCCGGCCCGTGGCTTTGTTCACGGTGGAGCAGGCATATGCGCGCTACGTCACGCGAACCGCTCCGTATCTGGGGACCGGTGGGATTCAGGCTGTCGAAAACGATCTGAATGTGGAGCTTGGGTATTGCTATGGCGATGACCGGCGGGTTCACGAGAATCCCCGGGAGTCGAAAGGACGGCCGGGTACCCGGGCCCCGCATGTTTGGATCGAGTATGAAGGCCGGCGGATTTCCACGCTGGACCTGTTCGGCCATAACTTTGTCTTGTTGACTGGCCCCGAAGCGAAGCCGCCTAAAATGGATCTGGATGCCGATGTGCACCGGATCGACGATCCCGCGTTTCTCGAAGCCTACGGAATAACCCCGTCAGGGACGGTGCTGGTTCGCCCGGACGGGTTTGTGGCAGCGCGGACGCGATAGGAACGATTCTTAGCCGCGGATTACGCGAATTACGCGGATGGGCGCGCTATGAGACTTCATTGCAGTCGCATGACAGATTTTGCGCGCCCATCCGCGTAATTCGCGTAATCCGCGGCTAAGAATCGTTCTCATCACCCCTAAAGAAGTTGAAATTCTGAGTCACGCCGCTGAGAATCATTCCACACATTTAACTTAAGGAGGAAATATGGCTCAGAAGCTATGGGTTCTCGTTGTTGTTCTGTCGCTGATGGCCGGGGGGACGGCCGCTGCCCAGGATGCACGGGCGATCCTGCAAGCCGCTTCAACAGCCATTGGTGCCGGAAATGTGAAATCAATTCAGTATTCGGGGACGGGATGGAACGCTGCCACGGGGCGAGTTTCAGCCCGAATGACGACTGGCCGCGTTTCGACGTATCAATTCGTGAGAATCGTTGGCACGGGCAGTAACTAAACTGTAGCGGCGGTCATAGACCGCCGCTACAGAAGCAAAAGGAGATGAAGTATGCGGTCGGCAATAGTGCTTTTGTTGGTTATGGCTGCTGCGATGTTTGCTATGGCGCAGACGAGGACAGCGAAGACGCTGGACATCTACCTGGTGGATGTGGAAGGCGGCAACTCCACGCTGTTCGTTTCGCCGTCGGGTGAGTCCTTGCTCATCGATACGGGAAACGGCGGCGCTGCCGCCTCTCGTGACGCTGACCGCATCATGGCCGCAGTCAAAGATTCCGGTGTCAAACAAATCGATCACCTCATCACGACTCACTGGCACGGCGATCACTTCGGAGGCATGGAAGAATTCGCGCGCCGCATTCCGATTCGCGAGTTCATTGACCACGGTCCGAACGTTCAGCCGGCTCAGGCAGCCGATGATTTTATCCAGAAGGTCTATCCGGGGCTTTACGGCAAGGCCAAGCACACGATCGTAAAACCCGGCGACAAGATTCCGGTCGCGGGCCTGGATGTGCGCGTTGTGGCTTCCGCGAGCGAGGTCCTCAAGACCCCGCTGCCTGGAGCGGGAAAGCCGAACCCGTATTGCGCAACGTTCAAACCCCAGGAGATCGACAAAACGGAGAATGCTCAATCTGTCGCCAGCCACATCACTTTCGGCAAGTTCCGCATGGTGCATCTCGGCGATCTCACGGTCATGAGGGAATTCGATCTGATGTGCCCGGTAAATCGCCTTGGCACCGTGGATCTGTTCGTCGTGTCCCACCATGGACAGCCCATTTCGAATTCGGAGGTGCTGGTTCATGCGATTCAACCGCGAGTTGCGATCCTGAACAACGGCACTCGTAAAGGCGGTCAGCCGGAAGCAATGAAGGTCCTGTTTTCATCTCCAGGTCTCGAGGATCTGTGGCAGCTTCACTTCTCGTTGCTCAGCGGCCAGGAGTACACCGTGCCCGGGATGTTCATCGCCAACACTGTGGACGAGCAACCGGCGGCAATGCCGATTGCAGCCACGGCCGCTCCCCAGCCCGGCCCCGGGGCCGCTCCGGCTCCGGTCCACAATGGCGCTGCACACTGGATCAAAGTGTCTGCTCAGCAGGACGGCTCCTTCAGCGTTACGAATGGCCGGAATGGGTTCAGTAAGACGTACCGAGCCGGTAGAGGGCCTTCTTGAGGGAGGAAGCCAGAAGCCAGAAGCCAGAAGCCAGAAGCCAGAAGCCAGAAGCCAGAAGCCAGAAGCCAGAAGCCAGAAGCCAGAAGCTGCTACTCCTATAGGAAACTGGAAACCAGGATCGGGGAATCCCCATTCTGGCTTCTGGCTTCCTTGGCTTCTGGCTTCTTTTTTAGGACAATACCCTCCTATGCGATACGTCCTTTTCCTCTCCATCATGCTCGTGTGTGCGCAGGCCTTTGCCCAGGCCAATCTCGAGGGGGTTTGGGAAAACCTCACGATTCTCCACGAAGACTGGCCGGACCGTCTTTTCGGTCCGGAACTTGGCGACTATACCGGCATCCCGCTGAACGACGCCGCGCGATTTCGCGCTGAGGCGTGGGACGCGTCTCTCATCACGCTGCCCGAATATCAATGCCGGGTGCATCCATCCGACTACGTTCCGAGTTTTGCGGCGATCCGAATCTGGGAGGAACGCGATAAGGACTCACAGCAACTCATTGCAATTCACACCCACCACTTCGCGTGGGGCACGGAGCGAACGATCTGGATGGATGGCCGTCCGCATCCTCCGGACTATGCCCTCCATACGGCCATGGGTTTCTCCACGGGCAAATGGGATGGCGATATCCTGACGGTCAGCACCACGCATCTGAAAGAAGGCTGGATTCGCCGCAACGGTGTTCCCCGCAGCGACAGGGCCACCGTGACCGAACATTTCATCCGTCACGCCGGTCACTTGATTCTGATGACCGTGATCACCGACCCGGCGTATCTGACCGAGCCGATGGTTCGTACGCGCGACTACGTTTATCAGGAGAACCAACAGATCGCCGCTTATCCTTGTGAACCGGTGGACGAGGTGATTCGGGAGAAGGGAACCATCCCACACCATCTGCCGGGTACGAACCCTTTTCTTGACGAGTTTGCCAACGCGCACAAATTACCCAAAGAAGCAACCAGAGGCGGCGCCGAAACCCTGTATCCCGAATACGAACAGAAACTGAGCGGCAAAAAATGAAACGAAAAATACCCGGCGCTTTCATCATCGTTCTTGCCCTGGCCGCATTTGCATTCGCGCAGCAGAACCAGAACCTGAATAACGTCGAGGTCCACCTTTTGCCGGTGCAGGGCAATATCTACATGCTGGTCGGTGCCGGCGGAAACATGACCGTACAGGTCGGCAAAGACGGCGTTCTGCTGGTGGACACGCAGTTTGCGGCCTTGTCCCCGAAGATCCTGGCCGCGATTCGGACGCTTTCGACCGGGCCGATCCGCTACATCATCGATACGCACTTTCACGCGGACCATACGGGCGGAAACGAAAATCTGCGCAAAGCCGGTTCCACGATTACCGGCGGCAACGTCTCATTCGATATTCGGGATGCGGGTGAAGGCGCTCAAATCATCGCGCACGAAAACGTGATGAACCGAATGCCCGCCACGCCGGCGGGCGCATTGCCGACGAGTACCTACATCGGCGATCTCAAGAAATTGTTCTTCAACGGCGAAGGCATTGAAATCATTCATCCTCCAGCCGCGCACACCGACGGCGACAGCATCGTATTCTTCCGCCGCTCCGATGTGATCAGCACCGGCGATATCTTCTTGACCAACAGCTACCCGATCATTGACCTGGCCGGGGGCGGCAGCATTCAGGGGACCATCGATGCGTTGAACCGGCTGGTGGACATGATCATTCCTGTTTACGGACAGGAGGGCGGAACGCTGGTGATTCCCGGTCACGGCCGTCTTTCCGACTTCGGAGACCTTCTTAATTTCAGGGAAATGACCATCATCATTCGAGATCGTATTCAGGACATGATCAAGAAAGGCATGACGCTGGAGCAGGTGAAGGCAGCCCGGCCGACCCGCGACTACGATCCGCTTTTCGGCACGAATACAGGCTTCTGGACAACGGACATGTTTGTCGAAGCGGTATACAAGAGTCTGAGTCAGAAGAAATAGGTCACTTGATGAGATACACAATTTCCGGAATCTTCCTTTTGGCCGTCGCCGTCCATCTTCATGCGCAGGCTCCACCTCAAGGGGCACGCGGAGCGCCGCCGACCCCGGAAGCCATGGCTCCGATCGATCTGACCGGTTACTGGGTGGCCATTGTCAGCGAAGACTGGCGTTTCCGCATGGTCACTCCGCCCAAAGGGGACTACCCGGATATTCCGCTGAACCCCGCCGGCCGCAAAATTGGCGAGGCATGGGATCCCGCAAAAGACGAAGCGGCCGGTGAACAGTGCAAAGCCTATGGGGCTGCCAACATCATGCGCATGCCGGGGCGGCTGCATATCACCTGGGACAACGATACGACCTTGAAAATTGAATTCGACGCCGGAACACAGACGCGTCTGCTTCATTTCGGACCCGCCCCCACCCCCTCTGCCGCCGCTCAACCCACGTGGCAAGGGCAATCCGCGGCCACGTGGGAAGGCCGGCTGTTTCCGAGAGGAGGGGGACCGCGGTCCGGCAGCGTGAAGGTCGTGACGACGCGCATGCGTCCTGGTTATCTGCAGAGAAACGGCGCGCCTTACAGCGCGAACGCGACCATGACCGAGTATTTCGACGTCGTGAAGGAACCGAACGGCGATCAATGGCTCGTGGTCGAGAGCATCGTTGAGGATCCGGAATATCTGACTGTGCCATTGGTCCGAAGCACGCACTTCAGGAAGCAGGCGGACGCGAACGGCTGGAATCCCAGGCCCTGCAGCGCAAGATGAGTTTTACGAGTTCGGCAGCCTGAAACGGACCTGGTGATTGAAGCTCATTTTGTAAACGGACTTGTTCAGGACGGGCAGCGTGATGTAGGCATCATAGTGGAGACTGACGCTCAGTGTGTCTTCCTTGCCATTGATTAGAATGTCGTCACCGTGAATCGGGATCGAGAATGATTCCGCTCTCACAAGCAACAACGTCCGCAGATCCTTGGTTGGCCGGTTTTCCGTTCCCACAAGTTGAACGGCATGCTGGACGGACCGCAGGAATTCCTTGTCATTCGATTTGATCCCGATCCACTGAACGACCATGTGGGTATAGAGGACGCCCGCAACAAGCCACAGACAGAGGATCGCATAGCGCTTCAGGTGCTTGCCGACGTCGAGGGTTACTTCGTCTTGTTTCGACACTTCTGCCCGCGTAATCACGGGGGATGTAATAGCATGGCAGGTTCCGAAAGGGCGGGTCTGAGCGCTCAATGATTTACGGGTGAGAATGTCGTCCGTAACGGAGATGGGTTTCTTAATTGGGCTCAAAACAACCCATTCCGCAACGAGATTTTGAAATTGGACGAATCCTGCACCTCAAATCCGAAATCCGAAATATCAGATTGGACTAAGCCCGAGCTGCCCGTCCAATTTGCGATTTCGGATTTCGGATTTGAGGTGCAGGATTCGTCCAATTTCAAAATCTCCCTCCTCACTTCACATATAATACCGGCCCATCATGTCTACCGCCGTGAAGACCGCCGTCGAAAGCTCGCGCGAGCAGGCGCGGGATAACTGGAACGCCGTCATTGCGTCGACGGTGGGATGGACGCTGGACTCGTTCGACTACTTCATTGTCGTGATGGTTCTGACGGAAATCGCGGCCGAATTCCACCGGACGAACGCCGAGGTCGCCCTCACCGTGACCTTGACGCTGGCGTTCAGACCGATCGGGGCCTTTCTGTTCGGCTTGCTCGCCGACAGGTATGGCCGGCGC
>QHXD01000108.1:0-14238 GCA_003223895.1 Acidobacteriota bacterium | reverse complement strand
TGCGCTGCCTGTTCGGCATTGCCATGGTCGGTGAGTGGGGAGCCGGCGCTTCGCTGGTGATGGAAAAGATATCGCCGAAATGGCGCGGGCTTCTGTCGGGCGTCTTGCAGCAGGGCTACACGACCGGAAATCTCCTGGCATCGGTCGCATACTTCCTCATCGTCCCTCATTTCGGATGGCGCGCCATGTTCTTCATCGGCGGCGTTCCCGCGCTGCTCGTGCTTTTCATCAGGAGCAAGGTTAAAGAATCCGAGGTCTGGGAAAGGACACGCCGCAGGGACTGGAGCAAACTGTGGAACAGCGTGAAGTCCAACACCTGGATCTACGGTGCCCTGGGGATTCTTGCCGCCGCTCTCGCTTCGATTTCAGGTTTTGCCGCCTCGCCGCTGGGAATGATTTTGATTTTTATTGGTACCGCCATGATCTCCTTCATCGCCGACATGACATGGAGAGTTGCGGCAGGGCATCGACGGCTGTTTTTCTACCTCGTGCTGTTTCTGACGTGCATGGGTTTTAGCGGCTACGGCACGCAGGACATGTATCCGACGTTCCTGAAGACCCAGCACGGATTCTCGCCCCAGGGCGCCGCCGTGATGACCGTCATTGCGAATCTCGGGGCGCTTGTCGGCGGCATCCTGATCGGCACGATATCGGATCGCTTTGGAAGGCGGCGGTCGATCGTTATGGGGCTGGGCTTTTCGATGCTGATCATCCCGCTGTGGGCTTTTTCTCCCGGAACCGCGCTGCTGGCCTTAGGCGCCTTCTTCATGCAGTTCGGCGTGCATGGCGCATGGGGCGTCGTGCCCGCTCACATTTCGGAGCTGGCGCCCGATCACAGCCGGGGATTTCTGCCGGGGTTTGCATATCAGTGCGGAATTCTGTTCGCAGGCGTCGTGACGTACTTTGAAGCCGTCCTGGCCGCACGTACCAGTTACTCGAATGCGATGGCGCTGACCGCGCTCGTTGTCTTTGCGCTCACTGCGATCGTTATTTCGCTTGGTCCGGAGAAGAGAGGGATTCGCTTCGGATCGGGTCACTTCGTACAGCGGTAAACAAAGGCCGGCGGGATATTCATCCACACCACGGAACTCTTCGAAACGCTCCGAAAGTACTTTGGCAACAGCTCGGCAAACCGTTTTCCCGGGGAAAGCGTTAGTCCATGGAGGTAGGCGAACGTTACAAATTTGCCACACGGTTTGAGGACGGTCATGGTCGCATCGAGTAATTCCATCTGGGTCGATTCCGGAAACACCGCCCACGGGAGACTGGAAACGATACAGTCCACGGAAAGAATACCCATGCGGTCACAGATGGTCCGGACATTCGCGACGCTGTCTTCGACGAGATTGGTCCTCGGATGCTGGGCTTTGAACAGAGCCGCCAGCTTCGGATTGACCTCGATGGCGACGAATTTCGCGCCTGGCCTGAGCTCCCTGGCAATGTAATCCGTGAAGACACCGGTTCCCGGACCGTACTCCAGGACGGCAGCGGCCGTCTCCAGGCGCAGGCCCTCAACGACCGTTTTGGCAAGGAAGCTGGAACTTGGTGCAAGGGCGCCGGTTACGCTTGGCTTGGAAATGAATTCTCGAAGAAACCGGGTCGAGTTCATCGCCGCCAGGAGATGACTCGGTTGACCATGACGAAGACCGCAAAGCGCCCGTCGAGCGTCATCGTATGTTGAGTCAGTTCGACGGTCAGCGTACCGCCGTCCTTGCGGCGGTGTTTGACGGTCGAGACCTCGACGAGGTTCGGGAGGTTTGGCAGCTGGCACGGCTCGCCATCGTCCGGTATACAGATTCCGTCGATGCTATTCATCTGCAAGAACTCTTCCCGCGAAAACTGGTACAGACGCTGAGCCGATTCGTTAACTGCTATGAATCGCCGGGTCTCACGATCGTGGACCCACATCGGTTGGGGGTTGAAATCGAAGAGCAGCCTGTAGCGTTCTTCCGATTCGCGTAATGCGATTTCGGCGATGTAACGCTTTGTATTGTCGCGAACGTGCAGCAGAACCGCCCTGCGGCCCATGTATTGAATGACGGAGGAACAGATCGATACGGGGATCCGCCTGCCGTCAGCCGCCAGGCTGAATCCGTCTACCTCGCCTTCGATCAGCTCCTTGTGCCCGTAGACACAATAGCGGAATTCCTCCGGGACGAGCTGCGAGACGTGCATTCCAACAAGCTCGTCGTGGCTGAGGCCGTGCAGCTTGCAGGCAGCCGCGTTGGCATCCAGGACGTTGCCGTCGAAATCCTCGATAAAGATAGCATCCGGGGCATTTTCGAACACCATTCGGAACAGGTGCTCACGTTGCTGAAGCTCGTAAGTGGACAGGGCGGGCTTCATTGGGGATAGCCGATGATGCAATATTGACACCAACGTGTCAATGGATTCCCTTAAGTATGCATTAAGTTGGCGTTTTAGCCGCGGAGCGGCGACAGAGTGTGGCCTCGGGCGCCAGCCCGGGGTTGGGGTGACGCCGGATTCCAGCCCGGAAGGGCGCAAGATTGAAATGGGTTCCATCAATCTTGCGCCCCTCCGGGGCTGGGATTCCACGCTATTTCAATCCACGGGCTTGCGCCCGTGGCTACACTCTTATGCCGCTCCGCGGCTAGGAAAACTACCGGATGGCCTCCGGAATTGTCGTAAAGACACCACCCGTGAAACGGATACCGATGATGCTGGCGCTTCCACCGCTGCTCGTAACCAAGACCGGACCGTAGTGGTTTGGCGGCAATGAAATGAGGTTGCTGAGGAACCTGGCGAGGTTACTCCGGCCGGCGATGGGCTGGGTCACTGACCCCACAGGGATTCCACTGCTGTTGTATGCCGTAATCGTGTAGCTCGTGACCTGGTCCGAGTCATTCGCAATGGCAATCGCAAGACTGGAGGCGTCACGGTTATCGGCCAGAACCTGGACACTTCCGCCCGGCGGTGAAGAGAACACTGTCGCCTCCGATATCTTCGTTCCCGATGCCGTATAGAACGAATAGAGGAGTTGCGCTTCTACCGGCATTCCGCATTGCAGGGCCGCATAGCCGGACCTGAGGTCCTGCATACTGCTGATCGAAGTCGTAATGGTCCAGCTCCCCGCCGGGAAGGTGGCGTAATTGAATGTGCTGCCGCCGTTGACGGTCAATCCGTACAAGCGCAGCGTGCAAGTTCCACTGGTGCTGCTCGAGTTCACGATCATCACCGTGGTGCGATAGTAGGTGCCGTCGCCCGCACGGCCGTCCGCGAACTGTGGAAACACGTGATACGTGGACGCGGTTGCTCCGAGTGCACTGCGGTTGACGGCAGGAATTGTGGTAAATGCAATTCCTGTAAAACGGATCCCAATCATGCTTGCCGTCCCGCTGCCGCTCGTTACGATCACCTGGCCAAAATAGTCGGTCGGCAGGCTCACAAGGTCGCGGACGAACGCAGCAAGATTGGTCCGTGCCGGAAGCGCGCGGGTCGTGGATCCTCCAGGGACCAGAGATCCGGCGCTGTCGTACGCGGCGATGGTGTATGTTCGGCTCGCATCCGAGTCATTCGCGATGGCAATGGCGATCTGCGAACCCCCGCGGTTATCTCCCAGCACCTGCACCGTCCCGGCCGGTGGCGAAGAGAACACCGTCGCCTCGGACATTTTTGCACCTGCCGCGGAATAGAAGGAGTAGAGCAACTGAGCCTCTACAGTTGCGGAACACTGGAGGGTGGCATATCCGGACTTCAAAATCCCATTGCTGGTGAACGGCAGCACGGTCCATCCGCTGCCCAGGAAGTTGAAGGTATAGGTGCTCTGGAGATTTGGTGTCAGTCCGTACAGCCGGAATGTGCAATTCGCAGTCGTGGTGCTGCTTGGATTGGCGACCATCAGCGTCGTCCGATAATAACTGCCGTCCGCGGCCCGGCCATCCGCGAATTGCGGAAACACGTGGTAGGTACTGGCGGTAGCCGAGGTCGGGATGCTCAGGGTGATGGATAGCGTGGTGGTGGTCGTGTTCTGGCTCGGACTGCCGTCCGTGGCGACGACCGTAATCGCATTGACTCCGGTGTTCAACGTCAGCGTCCGGCTCCATGTGGCTATGCCGACACCGCTGGCCGTATCTCCACTGGCCCGGGCTCCATTAACGGTCACGGACGAGATTCCATTGTCGCCGCGGCCTGCATCGGTTGAATACCGTCTGACCTGACGTGGGACTTGTGGTCAGCAGCGGCCCCGTGTTGTCGGTGCCGCCGGGTGGCGGCCCGACCACGCTGGCGCGGAAGTTCGCCACAAGCTGCGCGGTCTTGTTGAGGGTCAGGTAGTTTGCAGCGCTGTCCAGGGCGTTGGGATCGATCCCCGTGGGCAACCCACTGACCGTCACGTTGGGATTGGACCAGTAATTGATCCTCGGGCAACCGCAGTCGCCATCATACGCCATGATGGTCCGAAACCTGTTCGGCCCAGTCTTTTGCTTGTAACCATTCGAGTATGGGTATGCGCCGCTTGGAACGGTGCCGTCGGGATTGAGATCGTCCTTGGCATGGTGCGCACCCATGTTATGTCCCATTTCGTGAGCGAAGGTGTAATTGTCGACCGCACATTTCCGTTCGGCAACGCTGAAACCGAGTGAAGCCATCGTCGCCGCGGGCAGTGAGGGATTCAGTATGTAGCCGATGCCACACGTGTTTTCTGGGGTGTCTACCCAAAGGCTGACCAGGTCCGCGCCATAGGTGTCGCGCAGCGTCTGCGCCTGCGCCAGGACACCGTTTCCGTTTCTGAGATTCGTCAGATCGTCGGAGATCCTCGACGATTCGACGTAATTGATCTCCTGTGTGTTGACCAGGCGGACACGCTGAATAACACCGCTAGCGGCGTAACCCTGATTCGTCACCGCGATAGCGAGTTGCACCTGCGCTTCAATGAGCTCTGTCTTTCCGTAAACCTGCCGCGCAGCAGGTGTGTACAGGACGAGGACGTCGATGGTGGATCCGTCGTCGGCAACAGCGTCCGAGGCCGTAACCGCCGGCGGCGTGGCCGGGACCGGGGCCGCCTCAATAGGATCCGTTTCGTCGGGAAGCAGCGACTGATCAATTTCCAAATTCCACTGTGTACCATCTTCCGCAGTCCGGACCTGATAGACCTTTCCGTCACCGCGCGTCGCAGAACCGATCAACTGGTCGCCGGTGCGAACAAATGTCGCCTGGCCGTAAGGGGCGCCCTGCACGCGGCCGTACCACGCCACAGCGTCACCGGATTGCGCCACAACATCCGTCCAATCCACGACCATCGAGACATCCGAAAAGAAATCCAGCTTCGTACCGCCGGCTGCAGCTTCGGGGACTGGTTTCTGCTTCGCCGGAAACGCATCGGCCGCTGCGGAGCTGAATACCGGAAGACTGATCCTGGAGGGTTGGATGCGGCGCACGCTCCGGTCGCGCAGGAAATGATCGGCAATCCGGGTCTGGGCGTGAGTTCCTGTATTCGACAGGGAAATCAAGACCAGGGAAAATGCCAGAAGGGAAAATCTGTTGCGTATCATCTTCGGTCTGGTATGAGCGGCTCTCTTTCTTGAGGGAATCCTTTTTGATCGACCTCTCGAACCCACCACATTCCGTCGGGTGTAGTTCGTATCTGGTAGATCAAGCCGTCGCCGCGGGTAATCGAGGCCGTAACATTCTTTCCGGCGACCGCCATCGTCGCTTGACCGGCGGGGGATCCCTCGACGGTGCCGGTCCAGACAACGCCTGAAGGCTGCTGAACCTGCTCGACGCGGCTCCAGTTTACGGTGAGGGCGACATTTGGAAAGAAATTCATTTTTGTGTCGTGGGTCAGGTCCGCTTTTCCCCGCTTTTTCTCCATGAAGGAGCGGACCATTGCCTCGTCGAAAAGCTTCAGATTGATGGCCACCGGACGCACGCGCCGGACTCCACGCTCTTGCAAGTTCCTCGGGATGCTGGCTTTAATGCGCTTCGTCGAAAAAGCGTACGGCGCCCTCCCCTGCTGCGCGGCCTGGAGAAAGCCTGCGCCCAGAAACAGGGCGAAAAGAGACCAGGTGAAGGGGAATTTCATAAGTTATTGTAGCGGCGGTCTATAACCAGAAGGGTGTAAATTAGCCGAATTCTTCCGGAATGCACGTACCCGCGGGGTTTTGACGCCGGCGCCTACATTAGGCGAGCGCACAGATTACGACAAACCAGGGGGCGGTGTCATCAGAACGTTTGTCGCCCCGCAATGGAGGCAGTCGAAGAAGCGGAAGCCCAAACGCCGGCGCACGCCGGCCGATGCGTTCAGGCGGTCGAATGGATCGCCGGCGCCACACTTGCAACAGACGTTGAAGTAGGAGTAGAGCGGGGTGAGCGAGGAGCCGTCACGCCCGAATACAAACCCCCATCCATAAAGACTCAAGCGAGTGCCGAGAAGTTTGTCGATGATTCGTGTGCCTGCATTCAGGACGAAGACGGAGTAGCGGTGATTGAACTTCATCAGGTAGGTAAAACTGCTGAACAGCAGGCATGATTGAAGCAGCCGAAGCCCGGTGTTCTTCTGAACCGCGTCCACCATCGCTTGAAACGAGAACCGATTCACGTGCCCGCCCTTTCCGGGAAAGACTGCTCGATACAACATGTCGTCGAAACCGAAACCATCGGGAACCGAAATCCAGATGTAGCCGTCCGGTTTCAGGACGCGGCCGATCTCCTGAAGCGTCTTCACGTAATTTGTGAAGTGTTCCAGGGTGTGATTGCAGATGACCGCATCCACGGAGTGCGGGGCCAGCGGGATCTCATTGGAAAGGGAGCGGACATAGTCAATGCGGTCTCCGCTGCGGGGTAATGCAGACGGATCGAGCGACACATCGATGCCGACGATCCGGCATCGGTACGCGAGGTAGTTAAAACTCCCGGGACCGCAGCCCAGATCGACGGCAATCTGCGACGCGTTCAGGGTAGTCAGAATGTTGTTCAACTTGAACCTGGAGCCTGCCGCGAATTACGCCAGTTACGCGAACGCGGGCTGAAGCCCGCGACTACATTTGGGATCAACGTCCGGCCTGAATGTAGTCGCGGGCTTCAGCCCGCGTTCGCGTAACTGGCGTAATTCGCGGCTAAGACCCTCCACAGTTAGATGTGAATCGTTTCGTGCCGGGCCGGTCCTGTGGACACCATGCTGATGGGCACGCCCAGATAATCCGAAGCAAACTTCAGGTAGTCCTGCGCTGCAGCGGGAAGCGCGGACCACTCCTGGATTCCAACCGATGAAGTTTGCCAGCCGCGAAGATTTTTGTAGACGGGTTCGACGTTGCCGAGGATCGCGGCATCGGCGGGGAAGTCTTTAAGCACCGATCCCTTATATTTGTAATCGATGCAGAAAGGAATCTCGGCGAATGTGTCGAGCACGTCGACTTTCATGATCGCCATCGAATCGAGCGCATTGACCAGGGTCGCGTAGCGGGCTGCGGGCCCGTCGAACCAGCCGCACCGCCTGGGCCGGCCGGTGGTTGAGCCGAATTCGTTTCCTCGATCGCGAATTTGGTCGCCCTCGCGTCCGAGGCTCTCTGTTGGAAACGGTCCGCTGCCGACGCGAGTCGTATAGGCTTTCGTTACGCCCATCACGCGATGAATGTGCTTCGGAGAAATACCGAGCCCACTGGCAACGCCGCCTGCCGCGGCGCTGGAGGAGGTGACGAAAGGGAACGTCCCAAGGTCCACGTCGAGAAGAGTTCCCTGCGCCCCCTCGAACAGAACCTTCTTGCCGTTGCGGATGATCTCGTTGAGGTACGCCGACGTATCGACGACAAAGCGGCGAATGCCCTCGCCGTACCGGGCATAGGAATCCACGATGGATTCGGGGTCGATCGTCTGCGGATACTTCAGGGCTTCCAGCGTCCGATTCTTTTCGATAACCAGCGCGCGGATCTTTTCTCCGAGAGTTTCCGGATCCAGCAGATCGCAAACGCGCAGGCCGCGGCGACCCATTTTGTCTTCGTAAGCGGGCCCGATGCCGCGCGACGTTGTGCCGATGCGGCGCTCGCCGAGCTGCTTCTCAATCGCCGCTTCGAGTACTCGATGGTAAGGAAGGATCAGATGGCAGCGGTTGGAAACCCATAAGCGGCCTTCGACCGACACGCCCATCATCTTTTCGATCGCTTGCGACTCTTCGATCAGCGCCAGCGGATCCAGCACGACGCCGCTGCCGATCACGCACTGGACGCGCGGTTGAAAGATTCCGGAAGGGATCAAGTGGAGAACATGCCGGCGGTTTCCCACGTTGACGGTGTGGCCGGCGTTGTGGCCGCCCTGATACCGGGCGACGCAGTCGAAGTGTTCAGAAAGGATATCGACGATCTTTCCCTTTCCTTCGTCACCCCATTGAACGCCAACAACCGCGAGATTCTGGGACATGACTTACAGATGCTTGTCGAGAGCTTTGACGATGACGCTCTTGTCGACCGCGCCGACAATCTGCTCCTTCACCTGTCCGTCTTTGAAGACGAGCAGCGTTGGGATACCTCGGACGTTGAACCGTGCGGGCGTCGATCCATTCGCGTCCACATCCATCTTTCCCACTTTGACCCGGCCTTTGTATTCCTCGGCAATCGCATCGACGGTCGGAGCTATGGCCCGGCATGGTGCGCACCATGCCGCCCAGAAGTCGATCAAGACCGGTGTGTTCGACTTCACCACTTCGCTTTCGAAGTTGGAATCCGTAATCTCGACCGTATTCGTGCCCATGTAACCTCCCCGAAAGAATTTACAGTATCTGTTGGGAAGCATGGAAGTCAATCGCGGATGCGGCGTTGTAAAACAAAGGAAGCCAGAAGCCAAGAAGCCAGAAGCCAGAATGGGCATTCCCCTATTCTGGCTTCTGGCTTCTTGGCTTCTGGCTTCCTTTGTGGTTCTACGCTACCACATCAATCTTGGAACCGCCGTTTTCCTCCACGTGACCATCGGGCGTATATACAGCACCCGGCTTGACCTTCTCCCTCTTTTGTGGAGGCTGCCGTCGTTGCGGCAGTTGCTGATCCTTCTGGCGCGCAGGGTCTACAATCATCGCTGGACTTATTGGGGAAATCTCCATAACGGCCTCTCGTTCCAGTTATCGGCAGGAACTACTTCGGACTTTAGGGTTGAGGTGTATTATTTTTGCGTGGCATTCATACGTAGCAGAAATACTCGCTCGGATCGAATTGTAATCAGTGGTTTCGGCTGCCTTACTCCGCTGGGCAACACGCGGGAAGAACTTTGGGACGGATTCCGTACCGCCCGAAGCGGCATACGCCGTATCTCCGCTTTCGATCCTTCCCAATTTCGCGTTCAAATTGCCGGAGAAGTACGTGGCACCGATCCGTTTCAGGTCCTTCACTCCAAAGAGCGCCCCCACGTTTCGCGCACGGCGGCTCTTGCTGTTGTGGCTGCGAGACAGGCCCTCGAGGATGCGCGGCTGAATCCGGAGGTCCTCAACCTGGATGAGCGCCGGCGAATTGGCGTGATCTTCGGCAGCGGAGGCGGTGGGCTTGAATTCACGGAAAGGCAGTACGCGCATTGGTTCCGTGGTGAGCCGAAGAAAGCCAGCGTCTACACGATTCCGTCATCGACGACCGGCACCCTGAGCAGCGAGATCTCGATGGCGTTCAAGCTGCACGGTCCCAGTCACGTCGTTTCGACCGGATGCACCAGCTCGACGGACGCGTTGTTCTATGCCTGCGATGCCATTGTCAGTGGCCGTGCCGACGTCATGGTCAGCGGCGGAGCGGATGCGCCGCTGGCGCCGGGAATTCTTGCGGGCTTTTGTCTGATGCGAGTCCTGACCGAATCGTGGAATGACGATCCGGAAAAGGGATCAAGACCATTTTCCGCCGATCGCGACGGCTTTGTGCTCGGCGAGGGCGCGTGGGTTTATGTTGTCGAGACCGAGAAATCGGCGAAGGCACGCGGCGCGCGAATCTATGCGGAGATTCTGGGATACGGTTCGACATGCGATGCGTTTCATCGCGTGCGTTTGGATGAATCCGGCATCGAGCCCGCCCGCGCCATGGAGATCGCCCTCGAAGATGCAGGTCTGCGGCGCGGCGACATCGACTACGTGAATCTGCACGGCACTGGCACGGAACTCAACGATCGCATCGAAACGCGAGCCATCAAGCACTGCTTTGGCGAAGTGGCTTCGCGCATTCCGATGAGCGCGACGAAGTCCATGCTCGGACATCCCCAGGGCGCAAGTGGCGCCGCCGGCCTGAGCGCAGTTCTCTTTGCCATGGCCGAAGGCTTGATCCCACCGACACTGAATCTCGAACACGTGGACCCGCAATGCGATCTCGATTACGTTCCCTTGACTCCTCGCAAGACCAGAGTGCGCTACGCGCTGGCGAATTGCATCGGCTTCGGATCCAAGAATTCGGCCCTGGTCCTCGGTAATGGTTAAGTTCGACAAGCGGGCACAGGAAGACGAGATCATGGACGATCTCAGCCGGCCCACACATGAATTCGCGCAGGCGTACCGGGAGTTGACGATCATCAATCGATGGCTTGGCGGGATTCGTGCCATCGAACGCTTTTTGCCGTCGATCCCTGATCCGCTGATGCTCGATGTCGCCGCGGGCGGATGCGACGTCAGTGAGGCCCTCACGGGCCGGATCTCCTCCCGGATTGTGGTCCTCGACCGAAATGCCGCAGGCCTCAAGCTGGGCAAACGGTCGCTGCCGGTCGTGGCGGATGCGCTGGAGATGCCGTTTCGAGACCAGACGTTCGACGTCGTCATGGCTTCACTCTTCTTTCATCACCTTTCCAATGAAGATTGTGTGCGCGTTCTGGCACACATGTGGCGGATCGCGAAACGGCTTGTCCTGGTTAATGATCTGCACCGGCATCCGGTGGCGTACTTCTCCATCCGCGGACTTACGTCAATATTCAGCAAAAGCGAAATGGTGCGCCACGACGGACCGGTCTCCGTGCGGCGAGCTTTTCGGCCGGCTGAGCTTCTGGATATTGCGAAGAAGGCCGGTGTGCCGGGACGGGTGTATCGCAGCTTTCCATATCGGCTGGTATTGGTGGCCGAGAAATGACGAAACACGATGTCGTGATCATCGGCGGAAGCCTGGCGGGTGCAGCGTGTGCCCGCGAGCTCGCGCGGCTGGGCATTGACGCGGCTGCGTTCGAGCGGGACCGGTTTCCGCGGGCCAGGGTGTGCGGCGGGTTTGTTTCGCCGGGCGGTGTGGATTGTCTGGAAAGGCTCGGGGTGCTCGATGATGTTCGCGCGGCCGGAGCGGTCGAGGTGAGTTCGGCGAAGGTGCGTATGGGATCGGCCGAGGTGGACGTCCCGTTCCAGCGTCCCGGCCTGGGGATTTCTCGAAGTGCTCTCGACAAGATTGTAGCGGGGGCGTCGGTTCATCAGGGATTTGCCGTGAGCCGCGTGGTGCCGGCGGACGCCGGATTTGTGGTTAGCGGGTTGGGTTTTGAGGTGGCTTGTTCGGCGCTGGTGGATGCCGCAGGAAAGCTGAGCCGGTTCACCCGGAGGCGGGGAGAGGAAGAATTCGGGATCCAATACACGGAGGAAGCTGCGCGGGGCAACGTGTTGGATTTCTGGTTCTTCGAGGATGGGTACGGCGGGGCCGTATCGGTGGAGGGCCGCAGGTCGAACTTTTGCTTCCTTATTAATAAGGATAGCCTGAAAAAGTATGCGGGACGGCCGGAGTGCCTGGTGACGGGCCCGCTTGCGTACGATCGCCTGCCGGGGGATTACATCGCCGTGGGGGATGCCGCGGGCATGGTGGATCCGTTTTGTGGTGAGGGGATGCGGCATGCGCTGGATAGCGGGATGCTGGCGGCGAGGATTGTGGCGCGAGGGATTCGGGCCGGCCGGGGATATTCTGAGATGCGACGGGAGTATGAGGTGGAATGGAACTCGCGTTGGGGGTGGAAAAGGGCGCTGGGGGCGGGGCTGCGACAGCTCCTTCACCACAGAGACTTTTCCCGGGCTGCGTTTCGCTTCATTCCGCCGCGGTTGTGGAACCGATTGTGGAATTGAGAATTGAGGATTGAGAAATGAAATTGAGCATTCAAACATCCAAGTGAGTTGGACGCGCGATCAAGAAAAAGTTCCCGTTCCGAAAAAGGCGCGGACGGGGTGGTCGCTCACACGCCACGTAACTTGTGAGCGACCACCCCGTCTGCGCCTTTTCGGAGGCTTCGCATCATTTTATTGATGGCGCAGCCACCCCTCCTTTGCAAGGAGGGGAATAACTCGGTTCCCCAAGTTCACTAATCACTGATGGCCAATGCCCAATGACTAATGAAATTGAGGATTGAGAAATGAAGGGATCTTTGAATGCTCAATTTCATTTCTCAATCCTCAATCCTCAATTTCATTAGTCATTGGGCATTGGCCATCAGTGATTAGTGATCTGGGGACGGAACAGCCGTTTCCTATGACATTACTCTACGCTTTAGCCGCGATCGCGATCATTCAGGGGATCATCTCTCTCCTCGACGGTATCCGCGCGTCCCGCTACATGCGAACGTATCGTCCTACACGCACAACCAACGAACGCGTCCTGGTCTTCTGCCCCTGCAAAGGCATCGATCCGGAGTTCGAGAAAAACATCCGCTCGATTCTCGACCAGGATTATCCGAATTTCTCCGTACAGTTCGTCGTCGAGTCCGAGGACGATCCGGCGTATGCGGCGCTGCGCGAGATCGGAATTCAGGACGTTCTCGTCGCCGGGCGCGCATCCAACTGCGGGCAGAAGGTTCACAACCTGACCTACGCGGTCCGGCAGACGAGAACAATTGCCGACATTCTCGTCTTCTCCGATTCCGACGCCCGCTTCAACCGCCAATGGCTCTCGAAGCTCATCGCGCCGCTCGACCAGCGCACCATCACCACTGGCTACCGCTGGTACGTCTCCTCTCGCTTCCATCTCCCCACGCTTCTCCGCTCCGCCTGGAACGCCAGCGTCGTCAGCATGCTCGGCGCGCACGAGCGGAATTTCGCCTGGGGCGGCTCGATGGCCATTCGCCGCTCGACCTTCGATGACATCCGTGTCCTCGATGCCTGGCGCGGCTCCGTCAGCGACGACTACTCCATCAGCCTCGCCGCCCAGCGCTTCGGAACAAGGATCATCTTCGTCCCGGAATGCCTCATTCCCTCGCACGGAGAATGCACCTTTCGCGAGCTTCTGGAATTCACCACCCGCCAGATCACGATCACCCGCGTTTATCATCCTCGAATCTGGCGGATCGGCTTCATCGCGCAGGCCATATCCAGCGCCGCGTTCCTCGCGCTTCCGTTCACCTCACCGCTGCTATGGCTCACGATCTACGGCCTTTCCGCCGCGAAGGCTGCCCTGCGTCTGAATGCGGTCCGATCGGTTCTCGACCAGCCGGGCTTGTCCAAGTACGGCTGGTTCTATATTCTGGTCTCGCCGGCCGTTGCGCTGCTGTACCTCTACAACATGATTTGCTCGGCGCTCGGCACAGACATCGTATGGCGACAGATACATTACAGACTGGTATCCCCCAACGAGACACACGTGTTTGGCGACTCCGGCGCAAGCGGAAGCTGAACACACTTATCTTCTTCGTCACCTCGCACTGCAACGCCACATGCGAGACGTGTTTCTACTGGGACGAGTTGAACAAGAAGGGCGATCTCTCATGGGAAGAGATCGTAAAGCTGTCGGAAAACACACCGCCCTTCACCGACCTGTGGTTCAGCGGAGGCGAGCCGACACTGAGGAAAGAGCTGGCCGGCATCATCGATCTCTTCGTGCAAAACAACGGTGTCCACTACATCAACCTGCCGACGAATGGACTGAAGCCTTACCGCATTTATGAAGTCGCCGAGCATTGCCTGAAAGAGAATCCCAGGCTCGAGCTCCACATCAACATCGCCCTCGACGGCCTTCAGGAATCCCACGACCTGATGCGAGGTGTTCCCGGCAACTTCGAGAGGGCGCTGGAAAGCGCGCGGCTGTTACGCAAGCTCAAGCCACAGTTCGGCCTCCGCCTTATCGTCAACATCAACACGGTCATCACGCGGGACAACCTCGATGAGATCGTGCCGCTGGCCGAGCTGATTCGATCCGAGCGGCTTGTGGATGGGCATTATTTCAACCTGATCCGTGGCAATGCTAAGGATCAGGCATTGAAGAAACTGCAGCGGGAAAAGCTGCGGCGCATTTATCCCCAGCTGGCAGATATCCAGTGGAGCTATGCGGAGGGAATGTTCGACGACAGGAACCGCCTCGCGAAGTGGATCAAGAAAGCGGCTTA
>QHXD01000594.1 GCA_003223895.1 Acidobacteriota bacterium | reverse complement strand
GAAAATTGCTATACATATTCCAAATTGGCGATTCCAAATTGCTGAGTGCAGATCCGCCCTCCCTCGTTAGCGCAGCCACCCCTCCTAAACTTAGGAGGGGAGCCAGGGCCGTTAGAACTTCTTCGGGGTTTTCGGAATGGGACGGCCGGTGGTCCCGTCTAGCCGCTCCTCATCCACGCGAGGCATGGGACGATCCGATTTGGAGAAATCCGCAGAGGACTCGCCGGTCGAGGACACATCCTCGGCTCCGCTTTCTTCCAAAATCTTTTTGGCCTTTGCGGCCCATTTCGAATCGTCGCAGTGAACCGAAAGAAGCATACCGCCACTCTTGATGCGGCCTTCGTATCGCTTCGCTTCGTATTCGGGAATGCCCAGTCCGACGAGGGCTCCCACAACACCTCCAACAGCACCGCCGGCTCCCGCTCCAGCAAGGGCTGCCACGATGGGACCGGCCGCGATGAACGGGCCAAGGCCCGGAATCGCGAGAGCGCCGATTCCGGCCAGCCAGCCCAGCGCGCCACCCACGACAGCGCCGGTGCCGGCGCCGGTCGTAGCGCCTTCCGGAGCCTTGCTATGTTTCTCGTGAGCGAAGTCTTTGGTTCCTGCATTCTGCGGGAACAAGACCGAGATGTCCGTGTTGCGGAAGCCGTCAGCCTTCAACCGATCGACCGCCTTTTCCACGCGCATTCGATCGCTGTAGATTCCAAACACTGCCGTATTCTTTCCTGCCATTGAAATCACTCCTTAATTAGCTAATTGGTTGTACGTTTACCGGTTTTCTTGCCGTTCGCTTTCGCGGCAATCTGAATTTCACTCTTCACATGGCCTGGGCCCGCCACTTCATTGGCTTTGGCCTCAATCGCCTGTTTGTCTTGCTCTGAGCGGACGGGTCCGCGCAGCGTGACACGCGCAGCGTGACATTTCCGTTTTGGGTGATGATCTTGATGTTTTTCGCGTACGTCGAAAGAGACTTGTCGCTTGTAAGCGCACGCCGAATGTTTCTCGTGAGCTGAAGGTCGGCAGAATTACCCGACTGTTGTCCTGCTGTGGGGTGGCTCTTGTCGCGATCCCGCTGATTGGTCCTGGTATTGTCCGGCGGAGTGGTTTGCCGGTTCGTGTTCTGGGCCGCCAGCAAGAATCCGTTGCCTGAAGCAAGTAATAGAATCCAAACCGCTAACATCGATCTCAGAAAAATGTTCACTATGGAACCTTCCTTTCGTTTTTTTTTACAGAGGAAATCTGGAAAACACAGAATGGAATGCAAAGCCCCCGTGTGCCCCCTGCGTTCCTCCTGGCGAGGACTAAAGAGCGGAAAACGTTGTGCTTTGCTTGTTGACGATAAGAGTTTCTGCAATCGGCGGGCCGTTGGGAAACCTGCTATTCTCAAAAGTTCATGCCGCCGATTATCAATGCGCAGGGATTGTCCAAGAAGTACGGCATCGCGCCGTTGTTCGAAAACATTTCGTTCATTGTGAATGAAGGGGACCGGATCGGCCTGATCGGCCCCAATGGCTCGGGCAAATCCACGCTGCTTCAGATTCTCGAGGGCCGTGTGCAGCCGGATGCCGGGGATGTCGCGATCCGGAAGCGCACACGGCTCACCTATGTCGCGCAGCACTCCGAGTTTCCGGCCGACCAGACGGTGCGATCCATCATCGAGCCGCAAACGAACCCCGAGCGTCCATCCTTGATGGCCTTAATGGCCGAAACGCTTGGCCGCGCGGGTTTCACGAACTTTGACGTTCAGGCCGGATCCCTGTCCGGAGGATGGCGCAAACGCCTGTCGATCGTCGAGGGTCTGGTCCGGGCGCCGGACATTCTGCTGCTCGATGAACCGACCAATCATCTCGATCTCGCCGGTATCAAATGGCTCGAAGGCGTACTGCAGACGGCGGCGTTCGCGTGCGTCGTGGTGAGTCACGATCGCTACCTTCTTGAGAATGTCGCGAGCGAGATGGTGGAGCTCAGCCGCGTTTACGAAGACGGCCTGCTCCGCGTGAAGGGAGGCTACAGGAGCTTTCTTCAGGCGAAGGAAGACTACCTCCACGCGCAGGGCAAGCGGCAGGAGTCGCTCGAGAACCGTGTCCATCGGGAGATCGAATGGCTGAGGCGCGGCCCGAAAGCGCGGGGGACCAAGGCGAAGGCGCGAGTCGAGAATGCCCAGGAACTGATCGGCGAACTCGCGGACCTGAACGCCAGGAGCCGCGTCAGTACGGCTAATATCGATTTTTCGGCGACGGACCGGCGGACCCGGCAGTTGATCGAGCTGGATGACGTTGCATTCGAGATCGGCGGCCGGACTCTGTTCGAAAACATCCGTCTGCTGATCAAGCCGGGAATGCGATTGGGCCTGGTTGGGCCCAACGGGAGCGGGAAGACGACCTTGCTGCGGCTGCTGCGAGGGGAAATGCGGCCCACGCGCGGCGAGATTCGCCGGGCGGATCAGTTGCGGATTGTCTATTTCGATCAAAGCCGGGAGCTGGATCCGGCGATCACTTTGCGGCGCGCGCTCGCGCCGGACAGCGATTCGGTGGTGTATCAGGACAGGGTGATTCACGTCGCGTCGTGGGCGGCCCGGTTTCTGTTTTCGAGTGACGCCCTGGAACAGCCGGTCGGCCGGTTGTCGGGAGGGGAAAGGGCGCGGGTCTTGATTGCGCAGCTTATGCTGCAGCCGGCGGACGTGCTGTTGCTGGACGAGCCGACGAATGATCTGGATATCCCTACGCTGGAGATCCTGGAGGAGAGCCTGTCGGAGTTTCGCGGAGCGCTGGTGCTGGTGACGCACGATCGATACATGATGGATCGGGTTTCGACCGTCGTGCTGGGATTGGACGGGCTTGGTGGATCCGAGGTCTTTGCGGATTACTCGCAGTGGGAAGACTGGCAGCGAACACGGGAGGCGAAGCCGGCGGCTGTGAGAACACAGCCGGCGCGGACGGCTGCTGGAAAGAAGAAGCTGTCGTATATTGAGGCGCGCGAGTTCGAGGGGATGGAAGAGCGGATCGCGGAGGCTGAGAGGACGCTGCAAGCCAGGCGTGCGGCACTGGAGGATCCGGCGATCGCGAGTGATGGCCCGCGGTTGATGGCCGCGTCAGCGGATGTGGAAGAGGCGGAGAAAGCGGTGGATGCGCTGTATGCGCGCTGGGCGGAATTGGAGGAGAAGGCGAACGCGGGCTAAAGCCCGCGACTACATTTGGGGAATGCTTGTTCCCAATGTAGTCGCGGGCTTTAGCCCGCGTTGGCCAATAATTGAAGACTTCGAGCCTCTCAAGGCGGAGAATACGTCTTTTGGCAAGAAAGGAGTCGATCTTGGTTTCGCGGAGAGAATTCCTGGCGATGGCGGCTGCTCAGATGACGGTCCGGTCCGTGCGGCCGGAGGACCTGGAAATGCCGCCCTCCGGATTTGCCGATTTCATCACTCCGGTCGAACTGTTCTTCGTTCGAACGCACGTTGCCGTTCCGAGAGTGGAGATCGCGGATTGGCGGTTAAAAGTTGAGGGGCATGTTTCGACGCCTTTAACCCTCTCGATGGACGATCTGCAAAAGCTGCCGCCGGCCGAACTGGTGGGCGTGCTGGAATGCTCCGGGAACGGGCGCTCGTTTTACGAGCCGCCCGTTGCGGGATTGCAATGGACGAATGGAGCCGTCGGAAACGGCCGATGGCGCGGCGTGCGCCTGGCGGATGTGCTGCAGCGCGCGGGTGTGAAGGCGGGCGCCGTGGAGGTTCTCTTCGACGGGGCCGACGTGCCGCTGGGCACGATGGCGGACTTCCAGCGATCCATCCCGATGAGGAAGGCGCTGCATCGCGACACGCTTCTCGCCTACTCGATGAATGGCGAGTCGTTGCCTGTCAAACACGGTTTTCCGCTGCGCGCTGTCGTTCCGGGCTGGGCGGGCAGCTCGTGGGTCAAGTGGGTGACTTCGGTGAGAGTCCTGAACGAGCCGTTCGGCGGATTCTGGATGAAGAATGCGTATCTCCATCCGGGGAAGCCGGTGGCGCCGGGGACGGTCGTTCCTCCGGAGGCGATGACTCCAGTGACGAGCCTTCGAGTGAAGAGTGTGATTGCCGGGGTCGAGACTGCGGGAACACGTCGTGTTGTGCGGGGAGCCGCGTGGAGCGGCGATGGGGGCCCGGTCGCGGGCGTGGACGTGAGCGTCGACCAGGGCCGCTCGTGGAAGGCCGCGCGGCTTGGCGGCGAGGCCACCCGCTACGGCTGGCGTCTGTGGGAGTTTTCATGGATGCCTTCGGATGATCGTCACACCACGGTGT
>QHXD01000107.1:537-13145 GCA_003223895.1 Acidobacteriota bacterium | reverse complement strand
CGGTGATCGAGTCGCCCGTATGCACGCCCATTGGATCGAAATTCTCGATCGAGCAGATGACGACCACGTTGTCCTTGAGGTCGCGCATGACCTCCAGCTCGAATTCCTTCCAGCCGATGACGGACTCTTCAATAAGCACCGTGTGTACCGGACTCAGATCGAGGCCGCGCTGAACGATACTCTCGAGTTCTTCGCCGTTGAATGCTATACCACCGCCTGTACCGCCCAGCGTAAACGACGGCCGGATGATGGCCGGAAATCCGATGCTTTCGATAACCCGTTGAGCCTCGCGGATATCGCCGATGACTTCGCTCTTCGGAGTGGCAAGTCCGATCGCGTTCATCGCCTGTTTGAAGAGGAGGCGGTCCTCAGCCATCTTTACGGCGTCGGCTTTGGCGCCGATCATCTCGACTTTGTACTCATCGAGCACACCGCTGTCGGAAAGTTCAACGGCAATGTTCAGCGCCGTCTGTCCTCCGACAGTCGGAAGCAGCGCGTCCGGTCTTTCGCGTTTGATGATCGCTTCAACGAATTCCTTCGTCAGCGGCTCGATGTATGTGCGCTGCGCCAGCTCGGGGTCGGTCATGATGGTCGCCGGGTTCGAATTCACGAGGACGACTTCGTATCCTTCTTCGCGCAGGGCTTTGCACGCCTGCGTGCCCGAGTAGTCGAATTCGCATGCCTGCCCGATCACAATCGGACCGGAGCCGATGATAAGGATTTTCTTGATGTCAGTGCGTTTTGGCATCCCGCATCATTTCGAAGAATTTGCTGAACAAATAGTACGAATCATGCGGCCCGGGCGAAGCCTCGGGATGGTACTGAACGCTGAAAGCCGGAATGGAACGGTGCTCCAACCCCTCGCACGTGTTGTCGTTCAGGTTCACGTGGGTAACATTGACGTCGTTCAGATTCAGCGTTTCCGGATCCACCGCGAAACCGTGATTCTGCGCGGTGATCTCGACCTGCTTCCGCTCGACGTTCAACACCGGATGGTTTCCGCCGTGGTGACCGAACTTGAGCTTGTATGTCCTGCCTCCAAGCGCGAGGCCAAAAATCTGGTGTCCCAGGCAGATTCCGAAAAACGGCTTCCTGCCCAGCAGGTTCCGGACATTCCTGATCGCATAGTCCACTGCTTCCGGATCCCCTGGTCCGTTGGAGAGGAAGATCCCATCCGGTTTCAGAGCGAGGACATCTTCAGCCGTCGTCGTCGATGGCACTACGGTAACGCGCGCGCCGCAGCGCGTGAGATTTCGCAGGATGTGGGATTTGATTCCGAAGTCGTAGGCGACTACATGAAACGGCGAGGGTTCAAATTCAGCCAGCCTGGAAAACTCGATGAAGTTGACGTTCTTGTCCGTATTCTCGTACGGCTTCTCGACCGTGACCTTGCTGGCGAGATCCCACCCGACCATCTCCGGAGCCTTCTGAACCTTTTTCAGGAGGGAGGCTTCGTTGTGGTCGACAAGCGATACGACGCCGCGCATCGAACCCTTCAGGCGGATGTGACGCACCAGCGCGCGCGTATCGATATCCGAAATGGCCGGTATGCGGTTCTTCGTCAGGTAGGTCTCGAGGCTCTCCGTCGTCCGCCAGTTACTGGGCAACGGCGACAGGTGGCGGACGATGAAAGCTTCGAGGAAAGGCTTCCTCGATTCGATGTCTTCGGGATTGACGCCGGTATTGCCGATGAGCGGATAGGTCATCGTAACGATCTGACCGGCATAGGACGGGTCGGTAAGAATTTCCTGGTAGCCCGTCATCGAAGTATTGAAAACGACTTCACCCACGGCCTCGCCTTCAAAGCCGTGTCCGTTGCCTCGAAAAACACGCCCGTCTTCGAGCAGCAACGTCGCCTGTCTTTTCATTCTGACGTCATCAATCCAAAGTTCCCATCTTGCTTACTGGCCAATACCTGAAAACGGCTTTACCGTAGATGTACTTCTCGGGTACAAGTCCCCACATGCGGCTGTCGTTGGACTGGTTCCGGTGATCGCCGAGAACGTAATAATGTCCCGGCTCGACATAAACGGGTGGGTAGGTTCGGTGATCGATGAATTCAGGATTGATGTACTGCTCGTCGAGGGGCTTGTCGTTAACGTAAATGACTCCCCGCCGGACTTCGACGACATCACCTGGCATCCCGATGACGCGCTTGATGTAGGACTTTGTAGGATCCAGCGGATACCAGAAAACCACGATGTCCTTGCGGGCGATTTTCTCAATCCTGTAGACGAATTTGTTAACGAAGATGCGTTCCTGATCGACCAGCTCCGGCAGCATGCTGGTCCCCTCGACTTTGACTGGCTGGTAGAGGAACACGACGATCATGATCGCCGTGCCGATCGCGAAGAATACGTCGCGGGCCCAGCCGCGAATTTCCCCGACTACGTTTGACAGTGTTCGACTTTCGGTCTCGATCGGCGAGACTTGCTCAACTTCGGGCTCTGTTGTCATGAGTGTTACTTGGAAGGTCCTTTGCTAAAAATGGCAGGGGTATTTTAGCCGATTGTCGCCCTCATTTCCATAGGCGGAATTCTTTTGTAAGCCCAAAAACCACGCCTGCCCGGGGATCCAGATGGGTCAGGCCCGCGGTAACGCCGGCGTCCCAGCGGACCCCGGCCGCCCGTAACTGCATGCCCAGACGGACTTGAGCGTGGTCCTCACCCCCCGGGGTCGGATGGGACCGAGGATTTTCCCGGCCGTTCCACTCTGAAAGCAGGCTGAATCTCGGGCTGACGGGAAGCATTGCCGCCAGGCCGTAGGTCAAGACGTCCTGCTGAGCCCGGACCTGTACCGTATCCGTAAGGATCCCAAGGCCCACATTGCCGAACAAGAACGCCCGGCCGACATTCTTGCCTGCAAGGACACTGGCGAAAAAGCTCATCGAATTGGTTCCGATACCCTTGGAATCATTGCTGTTGGGCAATACCACAGTAGGCCGAAAACTGACCACGGGAAGGACCGGCGTCTCGTCGAGAATCTTGATTTTCGTGGAAAGCGAAAAGTCGCCCCAATCGTTGCGGTTGCCGCTGCCGTTCTCTTTAATGTGCAGAAAATTGTGGAACACCCCGCCCATCTGGAATTCGACCCGCGGCCCCAGCCCAAAATGGAGGCCCGCATCGAAGGCCTGAAACTCGTCGCCTCCAAGGCCCGAAAGCGGAAAGCGGGCACGCCGCAGGTAGGCAAAGCCTGTTTCCGTGACCAGAGCGCCGTTCGCAATAACGCGGGGGTCTTCGGTCAGAAGGGGACGCTGCTGGGCGAGCGCAGGAAGGGAAAGAAGCCAGAAGCCACAAGCCACAAGCCAGAATAAGAAGCCGATACGCCATTCCGCCTTCTGGCTTCTGGCTTCTGGCTTCTGGCTTCTATTCCCCCAACTCATACCGGATCAGGGAACCGCCAACGATCGCTGCTGTTTCCGCCTTGAGGATAACCGCTCCAAGTGACACCGTGTGAAAACCCTGTTCGCGCGCCGCAGCCAGTTCCTGATCCGACCAGCCGCCTTCGGGCCCGATCAGGTACAGCGCCGGCGAGCCTGCGAGAGCCGACTTTAGCGGACCGCCGTCGCGTTCCGCAAATATAATCTTCGAAGCAGCGGGGATCGAGAGGACCTGTTCAAGCGTCATCGGCTCATCGAGCGCCGGCAGGTAATACCGCTTCGACTGTTTTGCCGCTTCGATCAGAATTCGAAGCCATCGATCGTGTCTTTTGCCCGGAGCGAGATTGGATCGCGAAGCGGTGAACGGCACAATCCGCGTGACTCCGACCTCGACAGCCTTCTCGAGCGCCAGCTCGAATGCAGCGATCCTGATCATTGCCATTCCAAGGATCAATTCGATGGACCCACGCGGCACCGTGCGCGATTCCCGCATTTTCACAACGGTCTCATGCTTGCGAACCGACTCGACGCTGACCCTCCACACATTTCCCGTACCATCGAATACTTCCAGAAGCTCATCCCGTTCGGCGCGCGCGACGGTCAGATGACGATGTTCTTCACCGGTGATGGAAAGACGGTCGTTTTCAAAGGCAGGTTCGGGCAGGTAAACGGATCTAAGCGACATGCTTTTCGGCGATCAGGGCCAGCCACTCACCCCTGGTGAGTTCCTCATGGATGGTAAAGCCGAAGCGGTCGATGACCTCACAAATTTCCTCGCGTTGCTCCTGAAGAATTCCGGAGAAGATCGCAATGCCGTGAGGCTGAAGAACGCGATTGAACTCCTCAAAGAGGTCCATGATGAGATCGGCCGTCAGGTTGCCAAGAATCAGCCGCACCGACTCGCTTTTCACGGCATCGACAGACCCCGAAAACGTCCAGACCTCGTCTTCCGCATTGCGTTCGATGTTGGCGTGTGCCACCTGCACGGCGATTGGGTCGATATCGCACGCGATCACTTCCTTCGCGCCGAGAAGCCGCGACACGATTGCCAGAATTCCCGAACCCGTGCCGACGTCGAGAACCACCTGATCCGGCTCAATCCAGCGCTCCAGCGCCTCGACCGTGAGCTGTGTCGTCTCGTGTGTCCCCGTGCCAAATGCCTGGCCGGGATCAATGCGGATGGGTAAGCGGTCGTGGGGAACCCTGCACTCCTCCCAGCTGGGAATCACGAAGAAGTCATCGCCGATTGGGAAACTTCTGTAGGACTTCTTCCACTCTTCGGTCCAGTCGCATTCTTCCACGACGGCTCGCGAAATAATGGGAACCTTCCGGTACGACCGATCGAAGACCGTGCGGACCTGCTTTTCGAGTTTTTCGATATTGGATCGCGGCTCGAAGTACAGGATCAGCCGCGTAACGCCGAGTTCCGGAACCGGGATTTCCCAGACTCCCGCGACACCGTCGTCAGAAAGCTGGCCGATAACGGCATCTTTGAGATCGTCCGGAACATCAAGAGTGAGCTGATTCCAGGACATCGGGATCGTTAGCCGCGGCTATGAAAAAATTTCTTTCACGCGTTCGAGAATCTTCTTCTGGATTGGCTTATTCTCCGTCTGGATCGTCTCGGAAAGTTTCGTCAGCAGCTCCTTCTGCTCCCGGTTAAGCTTGGCCGGGACGGTTACATCCACCGTGACGTAAAGATCTCCACGGGCTGAGCCCCCGCGCTTGGAGATGCCGCGGCCTTTGATTCGAAACGTCGAAGCCGTTTGAGTGCCGGCCGGAATCGACAGCTTCTCTTCCTCATGTTCGAGAGTGGGAACCATGATTTGCGCCCCCAACGCGGCTTGAGGAAATGTGATTGGAATGTGGCAATAGAGATCGTGTTCGCGGCGTTCGAAAAATTCGTGCTCCTGAACGTTGAGAAACACGTATAGATCTCCAGGGGAACCGCCTTTACCGCCGGCGTCGCCCTCACCGGTTACCCGCATCTTGGATCCCGTATCTACTCCCGCGGGGATCTTCAGGTCGAGAGTCCTTTCCCGGATTACGCGGCCTTCCCCATGACATCCATGGCAACGATTCTTGATAAGCTGGCCGGTGCCATGACATTGGCTGCAGGTGCGCGTTATAGCGAAAAAGCCTTGCTGGAAACGCACCTGGCCGTAGCCGTTGCAGGTGGGGCACGTGGTCGGACCGGAACCCTTCTGAGCTCCACTGCCATTGCATTCCGCACATGTATCGTGGCGTGGAACTTTGATCTTGGTGGTTGTTCCGAAAGCGGCTTCCTCGAACGTCAACTCGATATCGTAGCGAAGATCCGCGCCCCTCTGGACGCGGTTGCCGCGCCGGCCGGTGCCGAAGAAATCGCCGAATCCAAAGATGTCGCCGAGAATGTCGCTGAAGTCAGCAAATACGTTCGGATCGAATCCGAAACCACCGCCTGCTGCCGTACCCAGGCCGGCATGCCCGAAACGGTCGTACTGCCCGCGTTTCTGCGAATCGCTCAGGACCGAGTACGCTTCTGCGGCTTCCTTGAATTTTTCTTCGGCTTCTTTGTTATCCGGATTGCGATCCGGGTGGTACTGAAGCGCGAGTTTGCGGTAGGCGCTTTTGATTTCCTGTTCAGAGGCGTTGCGCGCAACGCCGAGCACGTCGTAATAGTCGCGTTTTCCGTTCAATCGTTACCTTTTCTTGGAGTGGGCACCGGGGGAAGTAGCCGCCAATGACGCGAATTACGCGAATGGGCGCATGAACGATTATTTATGCGCCCATCCGCGTAATTCGCGTCATTGGCGGCTACTTGCCCTGGTCCCATGCCTATGCCTAATCCTTCTTGACCGAGACGCTCACCATGGCGGGCCGCAGAAGACGGCCGTTGAGCGTATATCCTTTGCGCATTTCTTCGATGACAGTGTTCTCTTCCATTTCTTCGGTGGCCTGCGTGGCGACCGCTTGATGGAAATTAGGATCGAATTTTTTCCCTTTAGCTTCGATCGCCTTCAGTCCAAAACGTCCCAGCGTATCCAGGAGCTGTTTCTGGATCAATTCGAGTCCGCGCAGCACTTCTTCTTTACCGGAGCCTCCGGAAGCCGCGTTCCGGAGGGCAAGCTCGAAAGAGTCGACCGTACCCAGCAATTCTTTCATCACTTCCGCGGATGCGAACTGGACAAATTCCGCTTTTTCCCGGTCCATCCGCTTCTTATAGTTCTCGAACTCGGCCTGTTTGCGAAGTAGACGGTCGAACAGGCTATCTCGTTCTTCTTTCAGGGCTTGAATATCTTGTGTGTCCTGGGCCGCCTGATCGGCGGCAAGTTCGTTGTCTCCCATATCTGTAATTATAAGGGGTTTTGTGAGTTTGTCAGGCGTTGATCATCTCGCCCACGATCCGGCCGAGATAACCCACAAGCGAAATGCCACGTTCGTATTCCATACGCGTCGGCCCGATGATCCCGAGGAATCCCGTGGTGCGATCATTGGAGGCGTAGGAAGAAGTAATAAAGGTGAAATCGCGCATGCTGGGGATCCCGAGTTCCGAACCGATCGCGATCGTCACTCCTTCTGGTGGGTTGAATGAAATACATTCATTCAGGATCTTCACCAGCCGTCCCTTCTCTTCGAACATCTGGAACAGCATCCGCATGCGCTCCACATCCGCAAACTCCGGCTGGTTGAGAATATTCGATGTACCCTGCAGATAAATGCTGTGGTCGTTCGCTTCCGCATCCAGGCTGCCGCGCCACGCGCGAAGCAGCGACATCAGACGATCGAAGAGCTCCCGCTCTTCCTGCATCATCTCGAGCAGATCGTTCCGGATCTGCATCAGGCTCTTGTTGACAAATTTTTCAACGAGATAGTTCCCCGCCCGGTTGAGTTCTTCCTGCGTATAGCGGTCAGCAACCCGAATCAGTTTCCTCTGGAGCAGTCCGGATTTCGAAACCAGGATGACGAGAACCTTGCCTTCCCCAAGATCCACAAATTCGATGTGTTTCAGGATCGTAGCGGCCATCGGGGGCGCAATGACGATGCCCACGTTCTTCGAAATCGTCGAAAGCACATATGAAGCGCGCGCCATCACGTCTTCAGGTGTATCGCTTTCCGCAAGCATCCGGCTGATGTAAAGTTTGTCGGATTTGCTGACCTCGCCGGAGTCGGCGAGATGGTCGACGTAGAATCGGTAACCCTTCTCGGACGGAATGCGGCCGGCGGACGTGTGCGGCTGCATGAGGTAACCTGCATCTTCCAGGTCCGACATGACATTTCGAATCGTGGCGGGGCTCAGCTTCCAGCCGATCGCTTTGGAAAGCGTCCTCGAGCCGACCGGCTCGCCCGACGTGATGTAGGACCGGATGATCAGCTTGAGAATATCCTGTCGCCGTTCGTCGAACTGCCGGCCATCCTCTTTAGTCACCATAACGACTTTTTTATAGCATCCGTGTCCTGATGTGGTCTAGTCCGAATTGCGAATCCGGAACTCGATGCAAAAATAATCCTGGAAGGCCCGGGTGAACGAACCTGTAAGTTCCTCGCTGGTCGGCCTTTCCGGAAGGAATTCGGCTACACCTGCCATCTCCCTTTCGAGTGGGGAGGCGTCCGGCAGGCGGGTCACGCGGGCAAGAACCTCGCGATTGCACGTGATGGGCATGGAGCCGTGCTGCAGGAAACTGCGGCGGACCCGGCGCTGGGCGCTGCCGACAATCTTGCGGCCGCCGACCATCAGTTCGTATCGCGCAGGCGATAGAAAGCACGGCGGATCGCCTCCATTGGAGGCCGGGTTTGTTTTTCGAGTGTCGGGAGCCAGCACGGCCGGAACGCCCAACCGCGTGTAACCCAGACACAACGCTTCGGAGACGCGCTTGTAGTTTCCGTAGATGGTGTCGCCGAAAAACGAAGAGTCGTTGGAAATTACGGCATAGGTCAGTTCGTCGTCGTGCAGGACGGCGCGGCCGCCGGTCGGCCGGTGAACGACGTCGATGCCGTTTGCGATGCAGTATTCCGTGTCGACGGCCTTATCGATCGTTTGATTCCTTCCAAGCGAGACCGTCGGGCGGACCCAGCCGTAGAAACGAACGATTGTGCGGAGATCGGAGGAGGAGTCGACCTCATCGAGCAGCGCCGCATCGATCGCCATGTTGCTGATGCCGTCGATCGGGCCGTCGATGATGAGTTCCCACATAAAGAATAGAAGCCAGAAGCCAGGGAAGCCAGAAGCCAGAATCGCTGTAACCAGCCCATTCTGGCTTCTGGCTTCTGGCTTCTGACTTCTGGCTTCCTTCGGCCTCTTACGGAATCGTAACCGCCAGGAATCCGGACTGGTATCGATTCGTATTCGGATCGCGCTGCATAACCATAAAGGCTACATCCGTACCGGACTTCAGAAGTTTTTCAGCACGCCTGAAGTCGTCCACGTTTCGGACATCGACCCTCTGGTTGCCCGCGACGATCCGGGTAATGATCATTCCGCGTGCGAGACCGGCATCCTCTCCAACGCCGCCGGAGTCGACAGCGGAAACCAGCACGCCGTCAGTCGAATCCAGCTTGAGCTGTCGCTGCAAGTCCGGCGTAATCGGCTGGACGCGAATACCGAGGCGAGCCTGAGTGGTTTCGCCCTGATCGTTGTTGTCCGGAACATCATTGCTCGCCCGGCCGCTGACCACTTCCGCACGGTCGACGACAGCAAGGGAAACCGACTGTTCCTTGCCTTCACGATTGATCTTCGCGCGAAGCGTGGTTCCGACCGAAGCATTCGCAACGACGTCCAGAAGCACAGAGCCGCTGGTGATCTTCGTTCCGTTGATTTCGGTAATGACGTCACCCGGCTGGATCCCCGCTTTTGCTGCTGGACCGCCCGGAAGCACATTCTGAACGACCACGCCGCAATCGGACTTCAAACCAAAGGCGCGGCACAGCGCCGCATCCTCGCGATACCCAACGCCGATACCACCGCGTGTGACTTTGCCACTCATGACGATTTGGTTATAGACCTTTGCCGCGGTATTGGAAGGAAGAGCAAATCCCAGGCCTGCAGACTGCCGCGTTTCCGAAATGATGGCGGTGTTGATACCGATCACCTCGCCGGCCATGTTCACCAGCGGACCTCCGCTGTTTCCAGGGTTGATGGCCGCATCCGTCTGAAGGAAACTCTGGAACTGGTTGCTCGTTCCGGCGATATTCTCCCGGCCCTTGGCGCTGATGATGCCCGCAGTGACGGTGTGATCCAGACTGAACGGGCTGCCGATCGCCAGCACCCAGTCCCCGACTTTCACTGCGTCAGAGTTACCAAGCCGGGCCACCGGCAAATCGCGGCTGACATCAATCTTGACTACAGCCAGGTCCGTCTCGGCGTCGCTGCCGATGAGCTTGGCCTGATGTTCGGACTTGTCATCGAGCCGGACCATGATCTTGGTGGCCTTCTCGACGACATGATGGTTGGTGATAATGTATCCGGCCTTGTCAACGATGAAGCCGGTACCCAGGTTCCGGGCCTTGCGGTCCGGCTGGTCGGGGGTACCGCCGAAGAAGTCGAAGAAATCAAATGGATCGAGATTGTTCCGGTCGCGCTGATTGTTGCGTCCGCGCAGAGGATTCTCGACTGTCGCCTCCGTGTTGATGTTGACCACCGCGGGGTCGAGGTTCGCGGCAATCTGCGAAAACGCATTCGAAAGTGAAACCGGGTCCGGGATCACCAGGGTGGCCGCCTTTTGCTGCTCACCCGTCGCTTTGACCCCACCCGACACGATCGTCCCGATCACTACACCGATCGTCAGGGTTGCAATGATCAAGGTGAGATAAAGCAATCTTTTTTGAGTCATAGCTCTTAACCTTTCATCGTTTATGGTGCGTTTTGAACTGAGGAATTATACCCACGAGCACCGAAGTAATATCAAGCCAACAACAACGGATTTTTGACGAATCAAGACCGATTTGGTTTTACTATTGCATCGGGGCGGAAACTCGTTGTCGCAATTTCTGCAGCCGCTCTTCGGCAGCCCGCAGCGTCTCCTCCCTTTTACAAAACGTAAACCGGATAATGTCTTTGCCGGCGGCCGGGTTCTTGAAGAAGCTGCTTCCAGGCACCGTCGCCACGCCGATCTCTGTAACAAGGAAGCGGGCAAACTCCACATCGTTCGGGTAACCCCATTTACCGATGTCGCACATGATGTAGTAGGCGCCCTTTGGCAGCATGGGATTCAGGCCGGCCTCCGTCAACATCTTCATAAGGCGGTCGCGGCGCTGCTGGTAGTGTCTGGCCAGATCCTCGTAATACGAGTCCGGCAGACGAAGCGCTGTTGCGCCTGCTTCCTGTAACGGCGCCGGCGCACCCACAGTGACGAAATCATGCATCTTCCGGATCGCGCCCGTGATGCCCGGCGGAGCGATGATGTATCCGACCCGCCAGCCCGTAACGCTGTACGTCTTGGACATACCGTTCACAACGATCGTCCGCTCCCGCATGCCGTCGAGCATGATCGGGGAGATGTGCTTCTCGCCGTCATAGATGATGTGTTCGTAGATTTCGTCGGTGACGGCCAGAACATCCCACTTCTGGCAAAGGTCAGCGATCAACTGAAGTTCCTGGCGGCTGAAGACCTTTCCGGTCGGATTGTTCGGCGTATTAATAATGATGGCCTTCGTCTTGTTGTTGAAGGCCGCCGCGAGTTCGTTTTCGTCGAAGGACCAGTCCGGCTGGCGGAGTTGCACGTAGCGCGGCGTGGCGCCGGAGATAATCGCGTCGGGCCCGTAGTTTTCGTAGAAAGGCTCGAACACGATGACCTCGTCGCCTGGATTGATGACGGCCAGCAGCACGTCGATCATCGCTTCGGTGGAACCACACGAAACGGTGATTTCGCGCTCCGGATCGATGTCGAGACCCATGAACTTCTTCGTTTTGTACACCAGCGCATCGCGGAAGCTTTTCGCGCCCCACGTTATGGCGTATTGATTGATATCCGCGAAAATCGCGTCCGCCGCCGCCTTCTTCAGCACTTCGGGAGCTCCGAAGTCAGGGAATCCCTGCGACAGATTGACCGCTTGATGTTCGAGGGCCAGACGCGTCATCTCGCGAATGACCGATTCGGTAAACTGGCCTGCCTTGTACGAAATAGGTTTGTTGAACATTTATGATTTCATCAGCCAGGATAAGCCCTTCCCAGAAGCGAAGCATTACCCTCGCAGAGTATGCGGACAAGTTCTTCGTGAAAATAATCGTGACCCTGCAGAGCGGCGGCGGGAACCCGCTGGTTGTATTGCTCGCGGCCCTGGTCGATTTCCTTTTTCAATCGTTCGTAGATATCGTGGTTCTCCCGGCCTTCCTTTAATTCATCCTCGTGATACAGCTTGATCTCCGATACCAACAATCTGGCCGTTCTGCGAGCCTCGGTTTGGACTTTCAGAACGTCGAGTGCACTGGGGGGTTCATTTGAGGGTGTTGCTGCGGGAGCGGGCGGCGCAGGACTTGGCGCCCTTGGCGTTTGTGCCGGGGGCATTGATGCCGGTGCGGCTGGTGCCGAGGGAGTTGGGGCGGGAGGGGTTGGCGCCGGCTCTGCAATGGGAGCCGGAGCTTTCGCGGGCGGCGGAACCGGCGTTGGCCTGGGTACCTCAGGCTTTGGCATCGGCGCTCGCAGCCTCAAGCCGAAGAATTCGATAGCGCGCTCCATTGTCAAGACCAGGAAATCCAGGGCTTCGGCCTTGTATGGCTGCGCCGCGCACGCAGCCGCTACCTTCTTGCCTCGAACAGTCACGACCTTGAAATAGAACTCGGGATCGGTCGTTTGCTGGGAAATGATCTCGGGAAATGCGGCTTTGCCGCGGGTTTTCCAAAGCGCGAGCCCGTCGGTTTTGGCAACGTAGACGGCGAGAGCGGGAGCAAAGGGCTCGGTCATCTTCAGAAAACGCGCGAGTATTTCGGGCTGCGACGTTGCCTCTCCCAGCAGCTTCTGCGCGTCTGCAAAAATGCGAAATTGATCGAGCTGTTCCTGGACCCGCGCGAGTTCCGTTGACGCCTCCGACTTCAGAGCGCTGGTCGCCTGCTCGAGCGTTTTCTTGAATTGCTCGTTGAGTTCATCGGTGACCTGGTTTTTAGTTGTCTCGCGAGCTTCGCGAACAGCCTGTTCCTGTTCGGCTTCGGCGGCCTGTCGGCTCGCCGACTCAGCCTCCCGCACGGCCGATTGAAGCCGTTTTTGGAACTCCTGCTCCAAAGCCTCGCGTGTTTCGCTGACAACCCGGTCAAGCT
>QHXD01000107.1:0-524 GCA_003223895.1 Acidobacteriota bacterium | reverse complement strand
AAGGCCTCCAGCACGCGGTCCAACGCTTGCGTTTTCAATTCCATGCGCGAATTATACAGGAATTGACATCTCTTTTAGCCGCACCTATATACAATAAGGTAGTCTGCTCAGGAGGGGGCGCACCGGTTTCGACGGGGACGCAGAAGTAAGAGACGCATACCGAGGCCCATGACCTCGTAAAAACGTGGAAACTATTAACTGCTGACTATCAGCCAGCTTTAGCCGCTTAACACCGGCTAACGTCCTTGACTAATTCGCCTGTAGGTTAGTTAAAGGGCGTCACTTTTTGCAGGATAGCCTCAAACTGCTGGCCCGGCGGCGAGAGGCGAAACTCAACGGGCTTGTGCCCCGGCCAGCTTGCAGGTTCCTTTAGGTCGGGGTACGAGACAAATCGGAACCTGACAAGTATGTAGACTCTCTTGCGGAACGTTTTCGGACGCGGGTTCGATTCCCGCCGCCTCCATAATAGAATCAATAACTTAAACCTATTTTGTGACCGGTTTTTGGTCACAAATGGGCATGTG
>QHXD01000593.1:5160-10033 GCA_003223895.1 Acidobacteriota bacterium | reverse complement strand
CGGCCGACGACCTTTTCACGGACCCAGGGCGATCCCAGGCTGGACGTCAACCAGTTCGAATATGGCACGTTCTTTCAGAGCGATTGGAAGATGACTCAGAAGTTCAACCTCTCGTTGGGCGCCCGGTACGAAGGCCAGACGAACATCAGCGACCACAACAACATCGATCCAAGAATGGGCTTTGCCTACCAGTTAGCAAAGACAGCCGCTTTGAGGGGAGGCGTAGGCGTGTTCCATCAGAGGTTCGACGAAAATACCGTCGAACAGTTATTACGCCTGGATGGTACGCGCCAGGAGCAGATTGTCATCCGGTACCCGACATTCTGTCTGGATCTTACCTGCCTCACCGGGTGCGCGCACCGGAGCTGGTCACGCCTTATAACATCAATACATCGCTCTCACTCGAAAAGAGCTTGCCGAAAGGACTCGGGCTGACATTTTCATGGGACGTGACCCGCGGCGTTCACTTGTATCGCAGCCGCAATCTGAATGCGCCGCTGCCAGGCGCACCGCTGAATCCTGCCCGTCCAGGCACGTTCCTGCCGCCGGATCCAACCAAGGGCAACATTAACCAGTTGGAGTCGACCGGCACGTCCTTATCCAACAATTACACCATCGGATTCCGTCAGCAGATTCGAAATAAATGGAATTTGAATCTCTTTGGGAACTACACGCTTGGATATAACAACAGCGATACCGATAACGCGTTCAACACTCCTGCCGATAACTACAACCTCCGCGGTGAGTGGGGCCGTTCGGGCCAGGACACACGCCATCGATTCTTCACAGGGACTAATTTCCGATTGCCGTGGGGAGTGAACGTCAATACCAATGTCAATTGGAGCTCCAGCCGGCCGTACAACATCACGACCGGTCTCGATAACAATGGCGACACCGTACTCAATGATCGTCCCGAGGGTGTGAAACGCAACAGCGGTAAGGGACCAGGTCTGTTCAACATGAACATGGGTTTCCAGAAGACCGTCGTTTTGAAGAGCCCTGAAAAACCCACGATTCCTGCGAATAACGGAGCCAACCCGTTCGCGAGTTCATTTGCCGAACCGCAGCGCGGTGGTGGCGGGGGGGTCCCCGCTGGTGGCGGAGACTTCGGTGGTCAACGTGGAAACTTCCCGGGCGGTCAACGGGGCGGTGGCCAGCGTGGCCAGGGCGGACGCGGACCCGATGGCGGCGGCTTCAACCAGCCGCGTGGTCCGACGATGACGTTCCGTATCCAGGTTCAGAACGTGCTGAATAACCAGCAGCTCAACAGCTACAGCGGCGTCATGACTTCACCGTTTTTCGGTAGAGCCAATAGCGCCCGCAACCCGCGACAGGTCGAAGCCGGCCTGCGGTTCAACTTCTAACCGCAGGGGGCGGGGACAAAGCCGCAGATTACGCGAATTACGCGGTTGGGCGCTTAAAGAGTTTTTAGATGCGCCCATCCGCATAATTCGCGTAATCTGCGGCTTTGTCCCTGCCCCCACTCTTGAAAAATGAGAGGAATGAGAACATGAAACGTTTAATTTGGGTGTTCGCGGCACTGTTGATGGCCGCGCCTCTGTTCGCGCAGGACGAAGCGCCGTCATCGCCCTTCGCCGGAGGGGACGGCCAACAGGTATTCACCAGAGTCGATGAAGTTAACCCGATGGATTCGGTAAAAACCTTCCTGGCGAAGGCCAAGATCACCCTGAGTGGTGATCAGGAAAAAGCTCTGAAGCCTGCCGTGGATGCGTCCCTGCAGCAGATGCGGGATGTCGCCGCGCGTCTCGGCCCGCAGCCTGGCGGCCAGCGAGCACCCGGAGGCGCCGAAGGCCGGGGTCGCGGAGGTTTTGGACGCGGTGAAGGTGGCGGGGGGCGCCGCGGCGGGCCGGGTGGTGATCCGAACAGCCCAATGAACGTGGAGCTGCGGAAAATCAATGACGACCTCGTCGCAAAGATAGCCGGGGTTCTGACGGCGGTTTCGGCGCGTTGAAAGTGATCATGGCCGAAGCCGGAGCAGCGCTCACACTGGAACAGGAAACACAAATCCAGGGAGTCTACGCCGAAGACGCGCAGCTCCATGCCCAGTTGTTGCGCGAGTCCCAGGGGCGACCCGATCCGGCAAAGGTTGCGGACCTGGACAGAACAACCATGACCAAGGTTGCCCGGCTTTTGAATCCCGCGCAGCGGAAGGCGTTGCTGGATTCCCGGGCAAAGCCCCAGCCGCAGTAGGACGTCCGTTGTAGCGGCGGTCTATGACCGCCGACGATGCTTCACCCTGATACGCTGTCGGCGGTCATAGACCCCCGCTACAGTTATAATGCGGCATGCACTACTTCGAGTATCGCGGCGGGGAACTTCACTGCGAACAAGTTCCGCTCCAGCGTATCGCCGACGAGGTCGGAACTCCCGCCTACATCTACAGCGAACAAACACTTCAGCGGCATGTTCGTGTTTTCGATGAAGCATTTCAGGGCGTGCCACATCTGATCTGCTACGCCGTCAAGGCGAATTCCAACATCAACATCCTTCGCCGCTTTGCCGAATGGGGTACGGGCTTTGACATTGTTTCCGGCGGGGAATTGTTTCGAGTTCTGCGTGCCGGCGGATCCCCGGAAAAGGTCATATTTTCCGGCGTCGGCAAGACGGCCGACGAAATCCGTTACGCTCTCGATTCGGGAATTCTCTTTTTCAACGTGGAATCCGGCGCGGAGCTCGATCTCATCCAGGACATTGCGCGCCAGGCGAAGAAGCGCGTCCGCGTTTCGATCCGCGCGAACCCGGACGTGGACGCCAAAACACATCCTTACATCTCAACCGGGAAGCAGCAAAACAAGTTTGGCGTCAGCCTGCCGGAGGCGCGAGCGTTGTACCGAAGCTTGCGTCAGTCCTCGAATCTGGACGTCATCGGCGTCTCGTGCCACATCGGATCGCAAATCACCGAAATGGGTCCGTTCGAAGAGGCACTCGAGAGCATTCGCAACTTCGTTCTCGAATTGAAGAGTGAAGGTCTGGGATTGAAGTATCTGGATTTTGGAGGCGGGCTGGGAATCCCGTACAACGCCGAGGAACCGCCGTCGCCTGCCACCTACGGCGCCGCTGTAGCCTGTAAGACGAAAGATCTTGGACTCACGATCATTCTCGAGCCGGGCCGGGTCATTGCCGGCAATGCGGGAATTCTTCTCACCCGCGTGCTCCTCAAAAAGAATCAGGGCGATAAGAAATTTGTCGTCGTCGATGCGGCCATGAACGACCTTATCCGGCCGGCGCTTTACGGATCGCACCATCAGCTCTGGTCTATTCGTCCGCAGAGCCAAAAAGAAACAGCCGATGTTGTGGGTCCGGTCTGCGAATCGGCCGACTTCATCGCCAGGGATCGTGAAGTTCCCATGCTTCAGGCCGGCGACCTGCTTGCCGTCATGAGCGCAGGCGCGTACGGTTTCAGCCTTTCCTCAAACTACAACTCGCGGCCCCGCGCGGCAGAAGTGCTTGTAAGCGGGGAATCTTATCGACTTATCCGCCATCGGGAAACCTACGAAGATCTTGTGCGCCTCGAAGAGTAATCATCTTGTAATACCCAACCCCTGGAGACGTGCGTTAATATAAACGGCGCCCCCTGGTCTCCGAGTCCGAGACAAAAAAGTAAGCTTTGAAGAAAATGGTTGGAGGTCATATGAAAAGGTTCGCTGCCTTAATCGTCTTTTTGTGTCTGAGCCAATGCCCGGACGTTTTCGCTCAGGCGGCCGGCTTCGGCAGCATTTCCGGGGTTGTCCGGGATGCGACGGGGGCCAGAATTCCAGGTGCAAGCGTTACTGTAGCCAACGAGTCGAAGGGAATTTCTCGAGAACTGGTATCCAATGAAGCCGGCGCTTTCACGGCCCCGGCACTCGTTCCAGCCACTGGATATTCCGTCACAGTCAAGCTCGCCGGTTTTTCGGACTGGAGCGCAAAAAGCATCGACTTGCAGGTCGGCCAGGATATCAGCCTGAATGTGGATCTCAAAGTGGCCGGCACCGTGAGCGAAGTGACTGTCATCGATGAAACTCCCCTCGTTGAATCGACAAAAAGCGGCGTTTCCCAGGTCGTCAACAGCGCTCAGATTCAGGAACTACCCATCAATGGCCGCCGGGTGGACTCCTTCGTTCTCCTGGCGCCTGCCGTAGTACCCGACGGTACTTTTGGACTCGTCAGTTTCCGCGGCATCGCCGGAGGCAATTCGTTTTTAACCGACGGCAACGACACCACGAACCAGTTCTACAACGAGAACGCTGGCCGGACTCGTATCTCCTCCCAAATCTCACAGGATGCGGTTCAGGAGTTTCAGGTACTGACGAACGGTTATTCCGCCGAGTTCGGAAGGGCGTCCGGTGGAGTCATCAACACGGTGACTCGAAGTGGAAGCAATGCCGTCCATGGCACAGGTTACTGGTTTTTCCGCAACCAGGACTTCAACGCGCGCGACCGGTACGCGACGATTAATCCCGACGAGAAGCGGAATCAATTTGGTGGAAGCCTCGGCGGACCGATCAAGAGGGACAAATTGTTTTACTTCTTCAATGGGGAGTTTGTCCGGCGCAATTTCCCGCTCATAAATCGGCTGATCAATCCAACATTTTTCGACGGGTCCGGAGCCTTTATACAGACCTGCACTGCCAGCGCCACACAGTGCGAGGCAGCCCGCCGATTTCTGGATCGTCAGTTCCAGACTCTGCCCAGAGAAGCGAATTCCGAACTGGGATTCGGCAAGCTGGACTGGCTGGCAACCCCACGCAACACATTCAGCGCAAGCTTTAACGGTCTGCGCTGGATCTCGCCCAACGGCATTCAGACGCAGGCGGTGTTGACCAATGGAAACGGCATCGGCAACAACGCGAACTCGACAGTGCGCACGCGT
>QHXD01000593.1:0-5155 GCA_003223895.1 Acidobacteriota bacterium | reverse complement strand
TCACGAGCAATTCGATGGTAAACGAGTTTCGGTTTGGCTGGTTCAAGGACCGATTATTCGACTATGTCAATCCGGCCCTCATTCCGAACGAAACCGGCCCGATCGGTTTGACCGTGGCAGGGCAACAGAATTTGGGAACGGCCACCGATTATCCTCGGCTTAATCCCAGCGAACAGCGATTCCAATTTGCCGACAATCTGACCTGGACAATGGGACGGCACACCATGAAGTTCGGTGTGGACGTTTCAACAGTTCAGGACTATCTCGACATCCTCAGGAACCGGGCCGGAACGTATACCTACGCGACGTGGTCGAACTTCGCCCTGGATTTCTCGGGCAATACGACAGGCGCGAAGCGCTGGCAGTCCTTCTCGCAGACGGTCGGCAATCCGATCCTCAACTTCAGGACGACGGATTATTCCGTCTTCGCGCAGGACCAGTTCAGAGCCACGAACAAGCTCACTTTGAATTACGGACTTCGGTACGATTTCACAAATCTGCCGACTCCGACGGTCACCAATCCAGCCTATTCCCAGACGGCGACGATTCACGAGCCGAAGAAGAACTTTTCTCCGCGATTCGGCTTTGCTTACTCCATGTCAGACAAGACAGTCGTCCGCGGAGGCTACGGTATCTTCTATGCGCGATTCCAGGGCGCACTGCTTCAGACGCTGTTCCTGTCGAATGGCGTCTATCAGCCCGCAGTGTTCCTGCAAAGCACAACTCCACCGGAGCTTGCGGCTGGTCCGGTGTTCCCCGCCAGGCTGCCCTTGTCGTCAACCAACCTGCCGTCGGGCAGCGTGAGCATAACTTTCGCGTCACCGGATTTCCGAAATCCTTACACACAGCAGGCCGATCTTTCGATCGAGCGGCAGCTGTCACGGAATATGAGCCTGACGCTGAACTATATCTGGAGCCGTGGGATTCAGATTACTACTTCACGTGACCTGAACATCGGTCCGGAAGGAGCGCCGGTCACATTTCGCATCAACGACGCGAGCGGCAATCAGGTCGGCAGCTTTACCACGCCGACATATCGATTGGCCAATCGCGTTGACCCGCGGTTCCAGAGAGTCATTCAGGTCGAAAACGGCGGCCGCAGCTACTACGATGCCCTTGCCGTTCAGTTGAAGAAGAGGATGTCGAAAGGGATTGAGTCTTCGGTTTCATACACGTGGTCTCACGCGATCGACACGGCAAACATGGGCGGCGGCAGCAATGCGCTCTTCTTCGACACCATCCGGTCAACCTATAGCGGTAATTACGCTGCCGATAAGGGATCATCTTCACTCGACCAGCGTCATCGGCTCGTGGCCACGACCATCATCCAGCCTACTTTCACCAAGAGCACAGGCGGCGTGACGAAGTTTCTTATCAACAATTGGCAGTTGACCCAGATCACGACGGTGGCTTCATCGCAACCCGCTACGGCAACCCTCCGCGTTGTCGGAGCGCCGTTCACCGGGGCTGCCTTTAACACGTCCTTGAATGGACTCGGTGGAAGCAATCGGGTCCCGTTCCAGCCGTTCTCGAATCTGGATATCGATAAGGTTTTCCGTACAGATGCGCGGGTGAGCAAGCTTCTTCCGCTGACGGAGCAGGTGAGACTCTATGTCAATTTCGAAGCTTTTAACGTGTTCAACCATATTTCGGACACGTTCGTGAACACTGAAGCGTTCTCCGCCACAGGAGGCGTGCTTACTCCGACGCCGGGTCTTGGGGTTGGTAATCAGTCCCAGGGATTCCCGGACGGGACGAATGCCCGGAGAGCTCAGGTGAGTTTGAGGGTGGTGTTCTAAAAATGACAAGTGACAATTGACTATTGACCACTGATAAAGCTTTATCAATGGTCAATTGTCACTTGTCATTTGCCTTTTGTGGCTACCTTTCCCGTAACAGTTTGGAGAGACTTTCGAAGTCTTTGACAAGCGACCCGCGCAGCTTCACCGATCCTGCCTCATCCAGAAGAACAAATTCTCCGGGTTTCAAGCCCAGGAGCCGCGAACCCTGGTTATAAAGTATCGGGAAGCTTGTGTTCCCGGGCTTCTGTACACGCTCGTTCGAGACGCCGACGAGTCTCAACCTCGTATCCGAGCCAAAGGTCTCATACAGACGTTCAAGACTTGCCACGGACTGAGGCTGATCCTTGCTCCATACTCCGATCAGTGCAACACGACCCCGGTAGTCTTCCAGAGTTCGCGAATAACCGGCGGGATCCGTAACCAGGAAGTCCGGGGCATTGACATCAGCGACTACCGCTGGTTCGATCCGATCTGGTTTCGGCGGCTGGCTCGGCTCCGGTTTGGCGCGAGCGATGTTAGTTACTTCGTCCGTCTTGACTGGAGGAGGCGCCTCGACGGAAGCCGCCGGCACGGACTGGGTTTGCGGTGCAACAGCCGGAGGCATGCCGGGCTTCACCGAAGGTGTCCGCCAAACCAGGATCAGGAGGACGGCCGCCGTCACGGCTACCGCACTGCCGTAAACGACCGACCTGCGGGGGCGTCTCGGCGCCTGCGCAATTGCAAGTTGCTGCCGGAAGTAGTTCTTGATCAGGGGATCGACGGCAATCAGCGCCTGCACTTCACTTCGGCACGTCTGGCAGTTTTCGATATGTGCCCTGGCGAGCTGATGCTGTTCGTCGGTGAGTCCGTCGCAAAACAAGGCTTCCAGATTCTTCGAGATCCACTGACAATCGACGTTCATCTTCCTCTTCTTACTGGCTGCGCCCTATCGGGCTTGCATTCGCAGCCGCTCATGTTCTTACTGGCTGCGCCCTTCCTTGAGGCTGCGCGCTATCGCGCTTGCGCTTCGCGTCGGGCTTGCATTCGCAGCCGCTCATTTTTTCCTGGTCTGCAGCGCCTCTTTCAGGCGCTTTCGTGCATAAAAGATCCGCGACTTCACCGTTCCCTCGGGTATTTCGAGTACTCCGGCGATTTCGGGGATCGTCAATCCTTCAACGGCCAGCATCACCAGCGGCATTCGAAATTCATCCGGCAAGCGGTTCACGTGCTTGCGGATGTCCATCAAGGCCTCGCGATCGAAGACGCCCGCGGGATCCGGCGGTTCAAACGCCTGGCTCGAGCCGTCCTGGTGAACGGTCTCGAGATCGGCAAAGAAAACCCAGCGTTTGAGACGCCGCGCGACGCTTCGATGGTGATTGATCGCCACGCGCACAACGATGCGCGACAACCAGATACGAAGGGGACAATCGCCCCTGAAACGCTTGAGACCGCGGAAACCGCGGATCAGCGCTTCCTGTACGATATCCTCCGCGTCGATCGGATTCCGTGCCGAAGCGACCGCTATCTGGAGCAGAAAAGAACGATGCTCCCGAGCAGCTGCTTCAAAATCAATGTCTTCTGCTCGAACAGCAACCGTCTTCATCCGCTCGTTTCTTAACTAATGACAGCCCTGGGNATATTATTTGTTCGCAGCCCGGCTGTTCTTGAGATCGTCCAGCTTTTTCTTGACTTTATCGATCTCGTCCTTCTCGGTAGCCAGCTGCAGGGATTTCGTCCACTCGTTTCGGGCTTCCTCATACCGCTTGGTCTTGAAGTACAGGTCGCCCAGATGATCGTGGATCGAGGCATCGGTGTTGTAGAAAATGACAGCTTTCTTCAAGTACTCTTCCGCGAGATCCAGCCTGTTGAGCTTGTAGTATGCCCAGCCCAGACTGTCCAGGTACGCGCCGCTCGTTGGATCCGACTTGACCGCCTTCTGGATCATCGTGAGAGCCTCGTCGAGCTTGATTCCGTGGTCTGCAAACATGAAACCCAGATAATTCAAAACTGCCGGATCGTCCTTCTCGAACTCGAGCGCTTTACGGAACGCCTTTTCCGCATCGTTGACTTTGTTCATCTTTTCGTACAACGCGCCCTGCATGAAGTACACCTGTTCTTCATTGGGAAAACGCTGGAGGGCCTGGTTCAAGGTGTTTTGAGCCTCGTCGAACTTCCTGGCGCGTTGATAGATGCTGGTTATGGCCGAGAGCACATCGAGATCTTCCTTTGTGCCCTTCATCAATTTTTGCAGCGCTTTGACACCTTCATCCACCCGGCCTTTCTCGGCGATCAGGTCCGCACGCACGATCTGAAGCTGGCGATTGTCGGGCGACTCGGCCAAAGCCAGTTCGCTGCGCTGAAGCGCTTTATCGAGCAACTTTCCTTTTTGGTACGTCTCGATGACCATTAAATCGAAACGTGGGTCCTTTCCTCCGGCAAGAGTCTTGAGTTCGCTGAACTCACGATCCGCTTCTGCGTAATTGCCAAGCAACCCGTGCAGGATCGCCTGGTGAGTCAGGAAAATCTGGCGATTTTGCCGCTCGCTCTCGCTGTAGCGGCCATTCGCCCTGTCGGTCTTTTTGAGGATGTCACTGGTTCGTTTCAATGCGTCTTCGAGGAGACCTTCGTCGCGGTCCAGCAACACAAAGTTGAATTGAACTTCGACACTGTCCGGGAAGAACTGCGCGGCTTTCTGGAGATTCTTTCGCGCGAGGTCGTATTTCATCTGACGACGATAGATCTGGCCGAGTCGCAGCGACACCAGGCCGTCATCCGGCTCAACCGCGGCCAGATCCTGATAAAGCTTGCCGGCTTCGTCAAACTTGTCGGCGAGAAACAGTGCCTGGGCGTGAGACTTCTTGATTTCGAGATCGTCCGGATCGAGCTCGCTGGCGCGTCTGTAGGCTTCGGCTGCTTTGTCGTATTCCTGCAGATCGGAATAAGCCTGGCCAAGGGTTTCAAGGGCTACATCCGAGTCGGGTCTCCCTTTGATGAACTCTTCGAGGAGTGCCGCCGCTTCCTTGTTGTTTCCGGCGTCCATTTGCAGCTTGGCCAATGCGGTCACGCCCTCTTCCGAGCCCGGCTCGGCTCCCAGGAATTTCCTGTAGATCTCGGTCGCTTTGTTGCGGTCGCCCTTGATCTGATAAAGCCGGCCGAGCATAAGGAATGACTGCCGCTCATTGGGATCGATACGAACGATTTCCTCGAATTCCCGGATCGCGTTATTGATCACCTCCGGGCTCGGCGGTTGCTGAGCATTCGCTCTGCCGATCAACTGGACGTAAATCTGGCTCAGAAGCTTGTGGGCCTCAACGTTGTCGGGGTTTGCGCGGACCGCCTTCTCAGCTGTATCCACGGCCTCTCGCACCCTGTTA
>QHXD01000592.1 GCA_003223895.1 Acidobacteriota bacterium | reverse complement strand
TCCTTTGACAAGGGATCCGGATTACAAAATCTTCGAATACGCGTGCCAGGAAGGAAACCACGCTGTGGAGAACATCCTTCGCGGGGGTCGCCTCGCAGAGACGCAGGGAAAGAAGTAGCCGCGAATTACACCAATGACGCGAATGGGGCGCAAAAAAGCTTCTTGATGCGCCCCATTCGCGTCATTGGTGTAATTCGCGGCTACTTCTTTCCCTGCGTCTCTGCGAGGCGACCCCCGCGAAGGATGTTCTCCACAGCGTGGTTTCCTTCCTGGCACGCGTATTCGAAGATTTTGTAATCCGGATCCCTTGTCAAAGGAATAGCGACCTTCCAGGGTTTTGTATACGTCTTAGCGTCATCGATCGTGACTTCGTAACTGATCGTATCCGCGCTGACGCGTGTGAAGCGTTCAACCACGTGTAAGGCTTCGCTCTGTGGAATACCTTTTATACGTCCCGACGCGGCGCTGGTTGCAATCCATCCTTTGGAATTGTAGTTCGTAGTATCCACAACGAGCGTATCCCCCTCCCAACGGCCGCGCGGATCGCCATCCCACATCTTGACGCTGGACGGAAGATGCGGCCGGCCGTCCATTGGGATGATCCGCGCGTTGTGGATCATTTCGTAAAGGATCACGACGTAGCCGGGAATTTGCACGATCTGATAGGCGTTGTTATAGCCCGCGGGGAACATGCCGGCGGGCACGCCACGCGTAATACAGCGGTCCCAGACGCTCATGTGCTCGTACGAGTCGGTAAGGTGAGCGAGGTCGTAGTCCCGTTTCGCTTCCGCTTCCGGTCTTACCGGAACTCTTCCATCGCGCGGCTCCACGACCAGTGACGTCTGCCTGGTCGATACCACTTTCGTTCCGGAATCGAACCAGAACCGATTGTAGGCCCCGACATCACCCGCCTTCGGAGGAGCATCCACGTTGGTTTGAGCCGCTCGCGCCTCCAGTTCGGCCACTTCGTTCTCCGTCAGAACTTCTTTATCGCGGAGCTCGGCCGGCCGTTCGAAAGGCGTGATCGTCGGATTCGTCCATATTCCCTGCAGGTCCGGCTTTCCATCTGCTGCACGCGGTGGTACGTAACCCTTCGTGGATTGGCCGGCCAGCGGAAGCGTCAGCAGCACGAATGCAATTAATGAAACAAAAATGCGGTGGTTCATTTCTCGATCTCCATTCTGCCTGTAGCGGCACTCTATGAAGGTGTGGATGAGTTGCCAGGACAGGGTGTTCCCCTCCTGGAACAGGAGGGGTGGCTGCGCCAGTAAGAAAAAGGCGCGAAGCCTCCGAAGCGGCGCAGACGGGGTGGTCATTATGGTAAATGTTGACGTTGTGACGTTATCCGCGATTGACCACCCCGTCTGCGCCTTCATAAGGAGGCTTCGCAGCATTCTCTTGATGGCGCAGCCACCCCTCCTCTCCGAACGAAAGTGACGCCGTAAGTCTTTTAGATCCGGTCGGCGGTTACTTTCATCTTTCACTTTGAGCCGCGGCTCATGCCAGTCTTCTATGAGCGCCGGTAATACCGGCGCTCACAGACCGCCGCTACAGGACTAATCCACTCGAGGCGCTGCAGCGCCCGGTTTCGGGGGATCCGGTATCGCATAAGCAATGATCTGCGCCGCTGTTTTCGTGGCAGGCTTACCCGAGGAAGCGAAGACGACGTATTGCTTGCCCCGGTGCATGTACGTCATGGGCAGGCCGCTCTGCTCGCCGCCGGGAATCTGCGTTTCCCAGATGATCGCTCCGGTCTTCTTGTCGTAGGCGCGGAACACCGGCTGTCCCTCATAACCTTCGCCCGCGAATAACAGCGTTTTGGTCACCAGGATTCCGGCACGCGAATGACTGCCGGTTCTGGGGAGATTCACTCCCCGCAGCAACGGATGATTCTTGATCTCCGGTGGTGTGTCGCCGTTGGCAATCTGCCAGACGATGTCGCCACGATTCATATCGATTGCCGTGATCCGGCCGTATGGCGGTTTAACGACAGGAAGGCCCTGGACGTTTGGTGAAACACTCCCGGTGCCGACCATCTCAATGTCGGTTTCACCAGGGTTCGGCTTTCTCAAACCGTAGAGCGCAGTGTCCGACCTGGTGGCCGAACCCACGTACAGATATCCGGTTTCAGGATCCACTGCGCCGCCTTCCCAGTTGGCTCCGCCGGAACCCGGGAACGTGAAAGTTCCCTTCATACCCCTTGTCGCATCCACGACTGAGGGAGGCGTGAATATTGGACCGATCTTGAAACCTTCAACGGACTGAAGAGCCATCTGCTTTATGGCGGGCGTGAAATCAATCAAGTCGTCAAAGCTCAGGCCCTGGCGATCGAAGGCCGGAGGCTTTGTGGGAAACGGCTGTGTCGGTGACGTTTTTTCGCCGGGGGCGTCGCTTTGAGGAACAGGGCGTTCCTCGATGGGAAATAGCGGCGCGCCTGTCGTGCGGTCGAAGGCGTAGGCGAAAGCCATTTTGGTGAGTTGCACGACTGCCTTGACGGGCCTTCCGTTGACATTCACATCCACGAGAATCGGAGACGACGGCAGGTCATAGTCCCAGATGTCGTGATGGACCAGTTGCTGGTGCCAGATCCTCTTTCCGGTTTTGATGTCGAGGCACACCAGCGATGACGAGAACAGGTTGTTGCCCGGACGCTGTCCACCGTATTGGTCGCCGGTTGCGCCTTCCACCGGAAGGTATAAGTAGCCGGTAGCCTCGTCCACGCTGAATGGAGCCCAGGCACCCGCTGCGCCCGTGTACTCATTCGAGTTGTTCAGCCAGGTATCCGCACCAAACTCGCCTTTCCGCGGGATGGTATGAAATGTCCACACTTTCTTCCCGGTTCGAACATCGAAAGCCATGATGTCGGCTTTGGGGTACTTCTTGGATTTCGGCGTGCGGCCGTTCTCCATGGACGTGGGAATAACGACGATATCGTGCGAGACGGTTGGCGGGGACGTGTTCATGAGATGAGCAATGGCTGTATTGAAGTTCGAATCCGGTTCCACTTCTTTGGTCAGGTCGACGATGCCGTCCTTTCCAAAATTAGGAATCTGATGGCCTGTCTTCGCATTCAAGGCGACAAGCTGGTATCCAGGAGTAACGGTGAGGATCCGTTCCTCTCGACCATCGGTCCAGTAGGCAACTCCACGGCTGTTTCTACGAGCGCCTCCCTCGATCCGCGCGCCTTCATCGATCCGCCAGACCCACAGCGTCTCGCCGGTCCCGGCATCGGCGGCAACAACGGTTCGTCGATTGCCTGCTGTGAAGTACAGTACACCATTCACCATGATCGGCGTGGTTTCGGTCTTGTACTCGGTCGCGCTGCCGAAGTTATCGACCTTCCACGTCCAGGCGACTTTCAGGTCCTTCACATTGTCGCGATTGAGCTGGTCGAGAGCCGAATACCGCGTGTTGCCGGAATCGCCTCCCGTTATCCGCCATTCCCCGGTCTTGGCCCCTTGTTGCGCGGCAACGCTTCCTGCCACCAACAGCAGAGACAACAGCAACACAACATTTCCCCATCGAAACAACCGTCGTGCCATGGTCTTCTCCTTGATTTTAAAGCGAAGTCGAAGATATGCGACGTGTTGGGCGAAGTCAAGGAACAGAAGCCAGAAGCCAAGAAGCCAGAAGCCAGAATAGGGGATCCCATTCTGGCTTCTGGCTTCTGGCTTCTGCTCAGTCCGTGCCCATTGCCTCCTGGAAGAGCTTGCGGACTTCCGCGGGCTGGCCGGCCTGGAACGGATAACCATCGATGAGTTCCCGCCCCAGGAGCGGGTGCTTGCGAAGCTGCGCAAAGGGGAGTCCTTCAGTCAGCGCCTGTCGTTCCGCAACGGGAAGGCCGACACATTTGTTGATTTTCGGGTCGCGGATGATGGCTTTTGGATCCTTCCCCTGGGCAATGAGATCGAGATCGTTCAGGAACCGCTTCCGCAGCATGACGATTCCCTGGTCGCTGGTGCCCAGATGTTCCTTTGTTCGATCCGCGGTCGTCCCCTGTCCGGTCCAGGCGATGAAGTCCTGATTCATGATGTGACTCGAAATCCACCGGCCGGTGTAAGGATCCTTGACCGGGCCGTGCCAGGCGGGAATGCGATCCTGCACGTAGGGCTCCCGCTCTTTGGGCACCCGGCTGAAGCACCACGTGACGCTGAGCGTGTTCTCGTCATCGACGGGCACACGCCACTCGAAGTGATTGCCCGTAAACAGCGCGTTCGGCCATAAGCAAACCCGGCCCGTGGTCCAGAGAGGATCGGACTCGTTCATGCCATCGCGGATCCGGCGATAGACGAAGCCATACTCGAACTCAGTTGATGTGAATCTTGTCCTTGAAACGTGCCTGCGGCGCCGCCGTGTCCTCGTACGGCTGTTCGAGGCACCGGCCTTTCTCATCGTACAACCATCCGTGGTAATTGCACCGGAGGCCGCACTCCTCCACGAAGCCGTAGGACAGGTCGGCACGGCGGTGAGCGCAATGGCGATCGACGAGCCCGAACGTGCCGGCCTGGTCCTTGTAGAGAACAAGATCCTCACCCAGCAGGCGGAGGGGCCTGACGGTCTCTTTCTCGAATTCCGTCACGGCCGCAATGGGCATCCAGTAGCGGCGCAGCAATTCGCCCATCGCGGTGCCCGGGCCCACTCGAGTCAGGAGTTCATTGTCCTGATTCGACAACATCCCTGAGGCTACTTTCCGCCGAGCTCCGCGTATAGCTGGTTGACGAACCTTTCGCCTGTTGTCCCTGGCTGTTCAACCTTCGAATCGAAATCTGCCAAGGGTTTCGCGGCGATGATCTGCTGGGCGTTCTTCCCTTCCTTGATCATCTGGGCCACACGGTCACGCAGTGTGAGAATCATGTC
>QHXD01000588.1 GCA_003223895.1 Acidobacteriota bacterium | reverse complement strand
ATGAAATGCGGTTCGGCGGTAATCAGCAGACCGAGCTGGCCGAAACGTGTTGTAGCGTTCAACTGTCCCTTGTTCCCATTGATGTCGAGCTCACCCAGGTTTTCGAGAAAGCCTTCAGGAGAGACGGCCCATACAAGGTACGTTGTGAGCCCCGGGCCGAGCGTCGACGGAGCCTGAAGCCGGTCGACTTCAACCTTCACGCGCGTCAAGGTACCCTCACGCCTTATGTCAACCTTGCCCATGGGCATGAGATTGACGTCGACCGCCCTGTCGAGTGGAAGATTGACAATATCCACGTCGACCGTCGTCAGTGCCAATAAGAGAAACAGGCTGAGCATCGTCATTGACCGTATTTGTTAACGGGCGAAAAGGAAAGCTTCATCGTCTCCTTGCTGACCAGCAGGGCAACGGGTCGCTTGAAATTGTCCATGGCCACGTAGACCACCACAGCCCCGCCCTTGCCATTGGAATCCACTACACGCGCCTCATGCATCCCTTTGCTGTAATAGCCTTCCTTTCCCCAATCCTCGAGGAAGTCTTTCATCGTGTAGTGCTCGTCAGCGTCCCAGTTTTTGTACGCGTCATCGTATTGCCCGCCTTCCACTGCCGTCATAAACAGCTTGACGCGTCGCTCTTCCTGAAAATTTGCAAACTTATAAGCCAGCCCTCCAATCACCAGTAAGACCAGCCCGATGGCGACGGGTACCTTGAGACGATCTTTCCACGCACGCCCTCTTTTGGGGATGGGATGATCCCCGTAAATCAAACTGCCGATGATCTTTTCGGCCATCTCCATATTGTAGCGCGAGGCAGTTTTGGTTTTGCTATCCCATTCAAGTTGTTATAAATTTTGGACCACTTTTAGGGAGGTGGGGTCCATGAGGAAATTTCTCCTCGCAACACTGGGATTGTTGTGTCTACTCGTCTCGGTAAACACTTTTTCACAAACAGTCAACGCGACGCTGGGTGGAACGGTTGGTGATGCCACCGGCGCGCTGATTCCCGGAGTCACCATCACGGCGACGAATACGGGAACAGGTATCGTCAACACTTTAGTTACGAACGAATCCGGCGCCTACAACTTTGCCAGTCTGCAGCCGGGTACCTACAAGGTGACCGCGGAACTTCCCGGTTTCCAGACTCAAACCTATACGGATGTTCAGCTGGGCGGCGCTCAGCAGGTTCGGCTGAATTTCACGCTCCAGGTTGGCGGACTTGCCCAGAACGTCGAAGTGACGATTGCGGCGGACACGGTGCTAGCCACGTCGTCCAATTCAATCGGCACAATTCTGCCGGAATACAAAGTGCGGGACCTGCCGACAATTGCAGGCAACGTGTTCAACATCGTGCAGAACATGCCCGGTGTGATGCGCGATAACACGACCGGAGCCTTCGGCTACATGGCCGGCGGCCGCCTCGGCGACGTGAATGCCACGCGCGACGGCGTGAACGTCAACGACGGACGATATGAAAATGGCGCGTGGTCGATCGTCTATACAAGCTCCGACATGGTCGAGGAAGTGAAAGTCGTCGTAGCCCCGGTAGACGCCGAGACCTCTCGCGGTTCCGGCCAGGTCGCGATGGTCAGCCGGTCTGGCACCAACAATTTAAGAGGCAGCGTATTCTGGAACAACCATAATTCGAAACTCGACGCCAACGACTGGTTCAATAACCAGGGCGGCATTGAGAAAGGCTACGACAATCGTAACCAGTACGGCGCGCGATTGGGCGGACCGATCATCAAGAACAAAACGTTCTTCTTTCTTCTGTTCGAAGGCCAGCGCGATCTCAAGAAGACGGCGGCCAACGGTCTGACGTTCACGGACATGGCGAAGACCGGCATCTTCCGGTATTGGCCTGGTGTCGATCCTGCGAACGCCACAAGTACGAATCCCAGCGTGGATGTTTTCGGCAATCCGATAAGACCGGCAAACGCGAACGTCAGCGGTCTTGCGAATCCGAATTTCCCCGCGGCGATCGGCCTGTTCGGTAGTTGTAACTACAAAGGGGCCCCGGTTCCGAACTGCTCGACATTCACAGACGCAAACCGGTCCGCAATATCCACTGTCCCCTTCATGCAAGAAGAGTTGAAGCGCATGCCTTCACCGAACCGCTTTGGTTCTGTGGGGCTGATCAATCCCGACGGTTTGAACACGGCGCTCATCGCGTTCGTGCGCCGGCAGGAGGGCCTCGACCTGACGAACGGCAACGGAGACGAAGTCGATCGCGATCAGTACAACGCTCGCATCGATCACAACTTCAATTCCAGACACAAAGTCAGCCTGATCGCAACGAACGAACATACGTGGGGCAGCGCGACTCAAGCCGGGCTCAGAGCATGGCCGGACGCTTTTGACGGGCTGGCTGTAAAGCGTCCCTACGTTTACACGATTCAATTCACATCAACGCTGTCTTCCAACATCTTGAACCAGGTTCGCCTGGCGAAGAGAGCCTCGAACAACTGGCAGTGGGGTTCGGCAGACCGCGGCGACGCAGTCGGAGCCGAAGCCAGAAAGCTGCATGGCATAGCTAACGGCATCCCATACGAAGTGACCTTCGCATCAAACGGCGGAGCGAACCAGAATCTGCAGTCTTTCAGTCACATTGGGGGATTCGGCCGGTGGCGTGAAGGCATCAATCCGATGAGGAGCATCGGTGATGACCTGAGCTGGACGGTTCGGAAACACGCCTTCAAAACCGGGTACGAGTGGCGCAGACAGGAATCGAACGGATTCAACGATCCGAATTACGATCCCGTCGTCACGATTACGAGCAACACCGTTCCCGGC
>QHXD01000587.1 GCA_003223895.1 Acidobacteriota bacterium | reverse complement strand
TTCCCCATGGCGCTCGATGAAGCCCATCATCGGGTGATCGTTGCCTGCCGCAATCCCTCTGGCCTCGCGGTTTTCGATACCACGAGCGGCAAGGAGGTCGCGTTGGTCCCAATCGACCAGGGCTTGTTCTCGGACGATATATTCTATGACGCGGCCAAGAGCAGGATTTACGTCGTCGCCAGGACGGCGGCGGCGCCAAACGATCCGAGAGCCCCTGGTCCAGGCGTGCTCGAGATCATCCGGCAGAAGGATCCCGACCACTATGAGAAGGTGAGCACGCAGCCGACCGGCTTCGGCGCGCAGACGGGATTCTTCTCAGCTCCTTTGAGCAAGCTCTTCGTCGCCACGCGGCGCCAGCAGGGCGGAGCCGGCGGAGAGATCCTCGTCTACGACACGAAATAGGGGCGAAGACGTCACAAACACCAAAACGTCGTAGAACTGATGACGCCGCCGACGGTTTCGGAGTGCGTCATCGAGCTGGAAGGGCGGCATGGCAAGATGCGCATTCAATGGAGAGGAATGACAGCGGCGGATCTGGCCCAGCTCAGCCGGATGATAATTGAGCAGACGCGATTCAGATCACGCCGCAGATGAAGATTCTGGTCGCGATCGAATCCGTGGATGTGCGCACCGCAGTTTTCTTTGGGACGAGCTTGTACGCCGGCGTGCCCGCGGCCGGATTGGAACCGGCGCAAATATGGAATTATGCCGTGCCGGAATAGACTTACGAACGGCTCGCGGCTGTGCGCCAACGGCGAGTTGTTTTGGTATGACTATTTTGCGTTCCCTACACGAACCGTATACGCCATGGACGCACGGATCCGTTGCGCTTCCATCTGCAGACGTTGTGCCTCTACAGAATTGGACAAATCTTTGAGGACCTTGGCATAGGTGTCCAGTACATCAAGCACTTCCGGCACTTCAACCGGTAGGACACGTCCGCGAGTGACCCCTGCCGCGCGAGCCAACATCTCCCCAGCTCGAATGGCGTCATTTTCTCGGAGATAAAGGGCGCCAAGTCCGTACAGTGTGCGCATCATGAACATTGCATCAAAGGACGTTCTTGAATGCTCAAGGATTGCAAGGCTTTTTTGAAACTGAGACTTCGCCTCCTGGTAACGGCCGGTCCCGGCGTACAACGATCCAAGATTGTCGAGCACGATACTTAAGTCTGGATCAGAGTCCCCCCGCCGGACTTCAGCCAGTTGCAAGGAGCGTCTGTAGGCGTCCTCGGCCTTCGCATATTGTCGTGTGATCTGATAAACGCGGCCGAGGTTGTTGACTATTTGCCACAGGTCCACATCCAACAGATTATTTGCGGTAAATTGAAGTTCTGTTGCCCGGAGAAAGGAACTCTCGGCTTTCGCCATCTTTCTCTGGTGGTAATAAATGACGCCGAGATTGGTTAGAATTTGTGCATTCAGGCATGGATCTTCCACCTTATTCTTAGCGACCAGCCTTGACGCTTCCTTCAGTGCCGCCAGTGCTTCACCGTACCGCCCCTCGGCTGTCGAAGCCGCCGCCAGATTCCTCCACACAGTGGCAAGCGCATGACTACGTTCACGGTGGTGGCTCAACAAAGAGATGGCTTTGCGATAGTCCCGCTCGGCGTCCGCGAATTGCCGCTTCGCTTGTTGGATGTCGCCCAATGCCGAGTAGCTGAGCGCAACCTCATACTCATTATTGATTGTTTCGGTCAAAACTAGCGCTTTGCGAATGAACTCTTCGGCCCGCGCATAGTGGCCGATTCCATATTCGGCAAGGCCGGCCTGCCGCAGGCCGACATAATCGTCCTCGCGGGGAATTGTCTCACCGAAGAGGACAGTAATCGTCAGCAGTAGAGATGCCATTAGAAACCTCGTTACAAATTAGAGCCAAAGTCGCTGTAATTGTTCGCTCAGCGAGCAATCCGCTTTGTCTACGCCTCGGCTGACAGCCTGATGAAGCACGTTCAGCGTCAGGATCTCCTATGAGCTGCGCATCACGTGCTTTTCCCATAGCGATCATTCTCGCCACGAAGCGCATTCAAGGCTGCACTTCGAACACCTGTACTGCTGCAGGCTGGCCTGCGTACGGAGTCGACGGAACGTATAGCCGATTGAGTTCCGGTACGAAGAATGAAGTACTGGCGCCCGGTACGCTGGGAATCTTCGCGATGAGCGGATAATGATCCGCATCGCGCTGGTCAAAAACGGCAATCTCGCCATCCCCGCCAGACATATAGAGACGCTTATGGGCGGCGTCATACCAAAGATCGTCGGTGTGGCCGACTCCCTCCACGCTGGTCACGATCTTGCCCGACTCGGTGTCGAGGACAACCAACTTGGGAGGGTTCCGGCTGCCGATGAAAAGGCGATGGTTCATCGTATCCAGCGCCATCGGATAAAATGGTTTGAATCCCTGCACTTGCCATTTGTCGAGCACCAGGCGTTTGTTTTCACTCGCCACCGCGATATAGCCCAACGTCGGTAAATTGGCGAATATCCTTCCAGTGCTCATCTCCACCTGAAATGACTCAGACTTGGCTTCAAGGGGGATTTCAAACATGGGCTTTCCGTCTCTTGAATCCAGGGCCCTGATTCCAAACTGATACGCTACATCAACGAGGCCGGCTCCATAGGTCCTGGCGCTGAATCCGTCGTAGCGAAGGTTATCGGCGCCCGGAAGATCAGTCACGCTACGCACCAGTTTGTATGTGGTGCCATCGTAAACGTTCACGAGATTCAGTTCCCCATCGGAAATGAAAATCAGATTGGACTGCGGGACAAAAAGCGCCCCCTGCGCATCTTTGAATCCGGTAATGGTGTGGAGCGGTTTTGCTGATGCCAGATCGATGACCTCCATTGTTCCATTTCCGAGAGCGGCCAAAAACAACCGCTTGCCTTGGAGGTCAACCGATATGTGGTCAATACGACCCTTCACGGCGGGCAAGGGGATTTTTTGGACGAGTTTCAGGGGCTGAGGCGCCTGGCTCTGGGCTGTCGCCAAAAAAACGCAAAGCCCCAGAACCAGGACGATGGCACTGAGACATTTCATACGGTTCATACGTTCCTTCCTTCCCCGATGATGATAGAGCTTCATTGGGTTTTCCGGCGTTTGAGATTCACAATCCTGCTTATCTGAGCAGAACTGACGTCGTAGATGGAAGCAAGGTAAGCTTGTTTGTACTTTCTCGTCTTGTACAAGCGTCGAATCTTTTGAATCGTGCTCACGGTCAATTTTCTATTCATGGCTGGGCGAGAACGGAGCCACAAATTTCCTGGTGCAACGGAATGCACACTTCAAAAGTCGAACCCTGCCCAACAACACTTTCGACAAGGATCTCCGCACGATGCGCTTCCGCA
>QHXD01000586.1 GCA_003223895.1 Acidobacteriota bacterium | reverse complement strand
ATCTCGATCATCCTCGTTCTGTTCAATCGCGCGGAGTTGACGCTGGCGTGTTTGCGATCGATTACGGAAAGCCAGACGTTACCCCTCGAGGTGATCATTGTCGACAACGCTTCGTCCGACGAGACGACCCGGTTGCTGAATCTTCTTCACGGCGCGCGCATCATTCGGAACAGCGAAAATGTGAACTTTCTTCTCGGCGTGAACCAGGCGGCACGCGAAGCTCGCGGCGAATATGTCCTCATTTTGAATAACGACACGCAGTTGATGCCGAACACGCTTCGGTCGGCGTTGACGACGATTCGCAGCGCACCGGACATCGGCGCAGTGGGCGGCCGTTTGATTTTGCTCGACGGGACATTGCAGGAAGGCGGAAGCATCATTTGGCGGGATGGCTCCTGCCTGGGTTATGGCCGCGGCGACGATCCATTCGCGCCGATGTACATGTTCCGCCGGGATGTGGACTACTGCTCGGGCGCATTTCTGCTCACGCCTCGCCCGGTATGGCAGCGGTTGGGGGGTTTTGACGAGATCTTCAAGCCGGCTTATTACGAGGAGACCGATTACTGCACCCGGCTGTGGGAGCAAGGCCTGCGCGTCGTGTACGATCCCAACGCCGTTCTTCTACATTATGAGTTCGCCAGCTCCGCTTCCGTGAACAGCGCGATCGATCTTCAACGGGCCCATCAACGGATTTTTGCTGCGCGGCATCAGGCATTGCTTTCCAACCATCACGCGCCGGATTTGACGGCGGTCCTGCCTGCGCGAATGAAGGGCCGCAAGAAGCGCGTCCTGTTCATCGAAGACAAGGTTCCGCATATGTGGCTCGGCTCCGGCTATCCCAGAGCGCGCACGATCCTGTTGGCTCTGGTCGGTCAGGGCTTCTTCGTAACGCTCTACCCTTTGGAAGTGTTCGACGAAGACTGGTCCTCGGTCTATTCGGACATGCCCGCTGAGATCGAGTTTATGACAGGCTACGGGCCACCGCTGCTCGAGACTTTTCTGCGCAGCAGGCAAGGGTATTACGACGCGATCTTCGTAAGCAGGCCGCATAATATGAAAGTCGTTAAGTCGGTCCTCGAAGCCCACCCGGAATGGTTCAAAGACACCAACATCATCTACGACGCAGAGGCCCTCTTCGTCTTGCGCGAAATCACGCAGCGGCAGTTGACCGGCGCACCGTTGTCGCAGAAGGAAACCGAGGAGTTGGTCAAATCGGAAGTGGCGTTGGCGGAGGGTGCTGATTTAGTGATTTCCGTTTCGGAGTCGGAAGCTCGGGCATTCGAAGAGCACGGGATTCAAAACGTTCAAGTCCTGGGACATGCGATTTCAGCTTCCCCAACGCCTCGGCCGTTTCACCAGCGAAATGGTTTCCTGTTCGTCGGCCCGATCTATGAAGAGGGGACCCCGAATAGCGATTCTCTCGTCTGGTTTCTCGCCGAGGTTTTCCCGAAAATCCAGGCGAAACTGGGAAGTGAAGTCACTTTAACGATTGCCGGCGCAAATGAGTCCTGGGGTGTAAGCAAGCTTGTAGGACCTTCGGTGCGTTTTACGGGCCATCTCCGGGATCTGCACGAACTCTATGATTCGGCGCGCGTCTTCGTTGCGCCCACACGCTATGCAGCCGGCCTTCCTCACAAGGTTCACGAGGCCGTGGCCCGGGGGGTGCCGGTCGTCGCCACACCGCTGCTTGCGTCGCAGCTTGGATGGCAGGATGGCGCTCCAATCCTTGTAGGCCGCGACGCCAACGAGTTTGCTGCCAGGTGCATCGAGTTACACGTGACAGAGGTTCTCTGGAACGGACTGCGGGCGTCCGGACTGGAGCGGATTCGAACGGATTGCTCGATAGAACGGTTCGAAAGCAGCCTGAAAACGATCATGAGAGTCGAGCGAGCGAGGTTCACGGATGTTGGAATGGACCGGTGAGCGGTTTCTTCCGTGGCTCAGGGAGGCGACGATCGCATACGAGCACCTGCACCGGTACGCGTATGCGGCCACGTTCGTGAAAGGCAAGCGTGTCCTGGACCTGGCATCCGGCGAAGGATACGGGTCGAGGATCCTGGCTAACTCTGCGTCATCGGTGGTCGGCGTCGACATCGATGAGAATACCGTCCGCCACGCCGCAGAAAAATACGCAGGTCAGAACGTTCAGTTCATCGCAGGTTCCGTCACCGAAGTTCCAATCAACGAAGATCACTCGTTCGACGTTGTTGTGTGCTTTGAAGCTATTGAACACATCGAAGACCAGGAAAAGCTGCTCGGCGAAGTCGCGCGCCTGCTCAAGCCCGAAGGCGTGTTCATCGTATCGACGCCGAACAAGGCCGAGTATCACCATGAAGGCGAAGAGGACAATCCATTTCACGTCAAGGAACTCGACTTCGACGAATTCCGGCAGCTTCTCGCCTGTCACTTCAAGAATCTTCGGTTCCTCGGTCAGCGCATTCTTCCCAGTTCCAGCATCTGGCCGATCGGTGTAACCTACGGTGCCGGTTTCGAGGAATTCGTCATGGAGCGCGGTGAGACCGAATTTCGATTTGTCGGCAATGAAAAACGCCTCCCGGTCTATTTCATTGCTGTCGCCTCGAACTCGTCCGAACCCCTTCCTCAGCCCGGCAGCGTCCTGCTGGACTATTCCAACAGCCTGCTTAAGGAGAAAAACGAAGAGATCCAGGCTACCCGCAAGGAAATCCAGTGGCGCGAACAGCAGATCGAGGATCGCAAGCAGCAGATCGAATCGCTCGAAAGCGCGCTCCAGTGGCGGGAGGGGCGGATCAAAGATCTTGATGGGAAGATCTCGGCATTGGAAGAGGCGCTCAAGTGGCGCGAACAACATCTCACGGAACGTGAAGCGGAGCTCACTTCATTGCGGGAGACGCTCGAGTGGCTAGAGGGACAAGGTCAGGAGTTGACGCAAGGATTGGACTGGACTCGGAATCACATCAGTGACCTGGAAAAGACCGTCGCATCACAGGAA
>QHXD01000585.1:4642-6462 GCA_003223895.1 Acidobacteriota bacterium | reverse complement strand
GAAACCCTTCGCATCGCGCGGCAGATCATGGATGGTCTCGAGGCTGCCCACCGCCTGGGAATCGTCCATCGGGATCTGAACCCGGAGAATATCCTCATTGCTCATGACGGGACCGTCAAGATCACGGACTTCGGCATCGCCCGAGTGGCCGGCCGGCAAGACCCTCCGACCACCCAAATGGACGTTTCCGGCACACCGGGATACATGGCTCCCGAGCAAATCATGGGACTCGGGGCGGATGCGCGCACCGATCTTTACGCGCTGGGTTTCATCCTCTATCAGATGGTTTACAACGTTCCCGGCGTCCCCTCCTGGTTCGAGACGGCAATTACGTGCTGTACGCAAAAAGATCCGAAACAACGCTACGCCTCTGTTGCCGGACTGCGCGCGGCTTTACGCGGACCTCGCCGGACCTGGAGACTGGCGTCTTATACAAGCGTCGTGGCCGCGTGCCTGGTCGTGTTCGTGAGCGTGTGGAGCCTGTCGTGGAAATCCGGCAGCGGGGCCATTCCGGTCGTTCAGGCTCCTCCTGCCGTTGCTCATCCCGTGCCGCAGCCCGTATCCGTAAAGGAATTGCCGACATTGGCCGTTCTTTTCGAGGGGCCCGTCGGGGAGGCCCTGGCCAACGCTATTCTGCGCGGCGGAAAGTTCAGCCTTGTCGAGCGGGTGGCGTTGCAGAAGGCATTGTCCGAGCTTCAACTGAAAAACAAGGTCGCCGTCGATCCGACGAACGCCCGGCAAGTGGGAAAGGTCGTTGGGGCGGAGTATTTCATGGTTGGAAGTTCGCAGATGTTTCTGGGACAGCTTCACATCAACGCCAAATTGGTTGAAACGGAGACGACCAGGGTCATCCTCTCAGACGGAATCGCGGGTGACCCGAAGGATGCGTTGAAGCTGGCGGAGGAGTTGGCGGCGAGGTTTCATTTATGAGCACGCTTCGCGGCATTTTATTTATGACCGTCGCTCTCCTTCTGTGCCAGCCGGGAAGTTCGGCGGAGCGCATCAAGCGGATCGCGATTCTGGAATTTCGGAACGCATCCCCGGATAAGGGGTTTGAGTGGCTGGCCATCTGGCTTGGCGAAACGTTCCACCAGGAATTGAAACGCGTTCCGACCTTGACTTTGGTGGACCGCCAGATTCTGAGCGACATCATTCGAGAGATCGAACTGGGAAAGTCCCGGCTTCATCGATCGCAGCACGGCCCGCCAGGCGGGAAAGGGAGTCGGCGCGGACTCTCTCCTTGCGGGCACTTACAAAGTGGACGGGGATAACGTCGAACTGGCCGCCCGGGTCACCGACGTTGAAACGGGAATTGAGCGCGTGACCGCGCAAGTCAATGGCAGCTTGAAAAACCTGGGCAAGCTGCAGGTCCAGCTCGCAAAAAAACTGATCGAAGAGATACACGGCGCGCCGCTGAATCTCGAAGCGTTCATTGACCGGAATCTCGAAGCCTTCCAGGCGTTCGCCGACGGTGTGTACTTTCTGCGCAACGACCTGCCCAAAGACGCGCTCGCGGAATTCGATCGAGCGCTTACGATCGACGGGACGTATTTTGAAGCGCAGCTCTATCGTGGCCTGGCCCTGAAGAAACTCCAACGATGGGACGAGGCGATCGCCGCATTCCGCCGTACGCTTCCGCGATCGACTCCCGAGCGCCGCGTCCTCTGGAGTTGGGAAGTGCCATTCACCGAAACATCCAGACACGGCATGATTGTCGGTATCGATACCTCGCTTGTTCGCGGCGGTCTTGCCGCGGCGCAAAAGCGCATCCTGTTCGGCGAGCGCAGGCAGAACTCGACCCTGCTGTTTCTTCCAGACCT
>QHXD01000585.1:0-4532 GCA_003223895.1 Acidobacteriota bacterium | reverse complement strand
AAACAGCCCGAGGACTTCAGCCTGTATGAGATTTCAGCATCGGACAACCGCCTGTTGTGGCATAAGGACCTGCCCGCCTTCGATGGACAATCGCCGCAATTGGGCCTGGCCCCTGACAGCTTTTACAGCTACATGCGCGCGACGGGACGGCTGACGATGTTCGACGATCGAACGCGCGAACCGCGCTGGACGCGCGAGCTGCCGAACCTCGACCAGACCGTCCCTCCGATTACGGCCGGAAACCTCATGATCGTGAAAAGTGGAACCGACTATCGGGCCCTTCGATTGTCCGACGGCAGCGATGCATGGACAGTCCCTACGAAGACGTTGTCGACGTCGGAGCTTACGAACGATCGCGTGCTTGCGGTATTCGACCACGACGAACGGTCCGTTGCGGTCGATATCGCGACCGGTAAGACCATCGTCGACCTGCCGCCGCGCAAGCGGTGCTTCAAGGAAACCAGCTTTACGTTGTGTCGAAGGCGGCTGAGCTTGTGGCCGTGGACCTGGAGAAAGGTGTTCGCTGGAAAACGCCGCTTCCCAGGAGAGTGGCATCGCTTGGCGTGGGCGCCGGCGTTTATGCCGGCACCGAAACCGGAGAACTGATGGTCATCGATCGGGATTCGGGAGCAATCACCGCAACCACCGATCTGGCGCCGCGGGCAATCCGGGTGGACCACGCGGCGAACGATCTCGTCATCGCGACCGCGGACACCGGGATTTTCGGATTGGATCCGTCGGGTAAGAAACGCTGGATGTATCCCTCAACTGTGCCTTCGAGCGGCGCGCTCTATTTCAAGGGAGTGGTCGCAGCGCGAACGTCATCGACGCAGATCACGACACTCGACGCGAAAACAGGCGAACTTCTGTGGCATCACATCGGTCAACCTACGGATGCGATCCATCTCACGTCCAACGGGTTCTTCATCATGGACCAGGCGGGCATCAAGGAATACGCCATCGACATCGTGCCGCCCGAGGACTGCCGGCCGAGCGACAAGGAAGTGCTCACCGAACTGGCGGCAGCGCTGATGGCAAAGGGAAACCAGGCTGATGCCCGGACGTACATCGAAAAGGCCCAGGCGATCGATCCCGATTACCCGCCGCTGCGATGGCTGCTCGGCGACTTCGCGGCGTACGCGGATCTCGTCGGACGCGATACGCAGCAGGGGCGGCAGGCGATGGCGGAACTGAAGCGCAAAAGCGGCCTCGTCTGGAGCGCGACCATGGACGGAACGGTTGTTGGCGCTCCAGTAATGATCGGTGAAAGAATCGTCAACGTCGGACCCGGCGCCCACATCGTTGCGCTGGACGCAGCAAACGGACAGGGCGCATGGCGCCAGCCTTTGGAAGGTGTGATGGACAGTGTGGGCGACGATGCCGGCAGTCTCTGGTACGTCAGCGGCCAGGCTGCCGATCCGTCGGGTTTGACTCTGTACCGTCTGAACGTCGAAAGCGGAGAGCGTCAGGAACTGGCCCGTTGGGGCCGCCCGTTTCCGGTCAACGCTGTTCACATATCTTATGCGCTGAATCGCTTATTCGTCGCGGCGCTCTCGGTCGACCTTCAGTCGTTCGCGCTTCACCTCGGCGTCGACGGCTTCGATGCGGCTTCCGGCGCGCATCTCTGGCAAAACCGCCATGACGTCACGATCGCTCCTATCGAGTTGCGGCTTCCGATCGGGATATTCACGCCTCAGGGTGAAAACCTGGTCTACTCTCTCGGTCACGAGATCTGGGCCGTCAATGCAGCGGATGGCGGCGTTGTCGATCAGCGTCACGAAGATCGACGCATCGGCGCGAGCCCGAGACGCACCCCATTACCGGAGGGCCCGCTGTACTACGTCACGGACCATTTCGAGATCGTTGCCTACGATGTCGCACGCAAGCAGGTCACGCGTTGGCGACGGCCGGATATGAACACGCCGGAAACGCTGGTCCGTGAGGGGATCCTGTACTCATTCGATGACACCTCCGCATACGCGTACGAAGTAAGGGGCGGGCAGAAGTGGCGGCTTGGGGGAAAGTTCCGCGGCATCGTCGATGACGATACCGGTCTTTGGGCCCTTCGCGAGGACAATGTCGTTCAGCGATTGGACCGTTCGACCGGAGAAGTACTCGGCCAACACTCAACCCTTTGGCGGCCCGCCGGTTTCAAGATCGTCGGAAACCGTTTTTACGCCTTCACAGCGGATGGCCTGGCCTACTGCCTCCAACTCACTCCGATTCAGTAATCCCCTTGGAAGGAATCAGCCGCGAATTACGCGAATTACGCGGAATCCGCGGCTGAAAATCCAACGCGGCTCATTTTGCCGCGGCGATCGAGTCCACCTGAATCGTCTTCGTCTTGGGGTCCAGCGTGCCGGTGACGGTCACTTTTTTCCCCGCGAACTTTTCCGGCGTCTGCTGGTCGCTCAGCGTGTAAGCTTCCTTGCCGTCGTACAGCACATATAAGGCGCCGTGCGCGCTGACGCAGGCAATTGTGCACTCGGCATCATTCGATCCCATACGCATTCGCGAATGATCGGCTAGGGCACACATGTTGTCCGTGATGGTGCCGGTAAACATCTCCTTGGGCCGTGCCGCGGCCAGCGCTGCGAGTATGAGCAGACTAAACACGATAGGCTTCATGTCTGTTTAGCTGCCTGGCGTCATGAGGTGGGCAGCCGAGGTGCCCGCTTCCATGATCCACACGCCGCCTTGCTGGGGATTCTCCGGAAAACCGAGTGACTGCGTGGTGGCGCCCGGCACGGCGATCGTAACATGCTGACGAGCCATCGCCGGGCTGGGGCCGCTCAGGTGGATCCACAACGATCCGAACTCGGGTTTCGTCCATTTTCCGGATTTCTCGAGCGCTTCGAATGCCGCTCGCTGTTCTTTCTTGTCGGGGACGGTCGCCTCGATCTTCAGGCTCTGAGCCACCCGATCCAGGTTGGCCATGCTGGTGCACTCCACCGCGAATGGCTGCTGACCGGGCTGTCCTGTCCGGTCGTAGCAGACCAGTTTGTTGGTGCCTTTCTTCAGCGTCTCGTACGTGAAATCGGGTTTCCACTTGATCACTGTAGCCCCTTCTTTCATCTGGCGCGGGGCGGCGAGCAGGGCCTTTTCAATGGTTTCCGCCGGCGTTTGCGCGAATGCGACGGCCGAAACCGCCAATATGCTGAGAACGACAGGTATCATACGTTTCATTCTGTAGCCTCCGGTTCATTCGCCTGGAAGTTCCTTGCCTCGCGATTTCGCGAATAGCAGTCTCGGCGATTGGATGCAGTATATCGACCAACAGTTATGGAGGGAAGAATTTCCGAAGGATTCGCCGGCACGAGGTGGGGAAAGGCCATGATCGCCGACACCGCTATCCGGCGACCGCGAAGACTGCGAGGCATGCCCAGCCGACTAGAAAAAGCAGCCCGCCGATCGGCGTGACGGCCCCAAATATTCCCACGCCGGTGAGCGCCAAAGCGTAGAGACTCCCCGAAAACAGCAGAATGCCCGCGAAGAACAACCAACCAGCTATCCCCAGCAGGCGGGCGTTGCCGATGTGCCCTATCGCGGCGGCGACGATCAGCACCGCAAAGGCGTGGTACATCTGATAGCGCACACCGGTTTCGAAGACCGCGAGCATCTCCGGCGAAAATCGGTTTCTCAGGGCATGAGCGCCAAAAGCTCCGAGCGCCACACCGAGAAAGCCGAGTACCGCTCCGACCAGCAAGAAGGTTCGATCCATTGCGGTAATCATACAAGGATTCAAGAACAATCAGTTGTTGTATCCGACGGCTGAATGCCGATGACTTTTCCGGTTCGCCGCTACGTCTGGGTGGATCAGCGGAAAGACTGCGGTCGTCACTCGCGAAACTTCCGAACTCGAAGTCACTGCGGGTCACTGACTCGGCGGAACGCAGCCTGGGGCTGATGGGTGTCCACGGACCCAGCAACAGGTTGGGCGTCAAGGGCCTTAACGAGATCGTCCGAAGACGAGACCCAGCCGAACAGCGTCTCCATCGTCAAAAGTGTTGCCTCGTGATTACTCCTTGGCAAAGTATTTCCGATCGGCTCCGCCATACAATCTGCCAGTAACACACACGCATAGTCTCTAAACATGGCGTCTCTGACGGTCGATTCCACACATATACTCGTGGTGCATCCAACAAAGATGAGGCATTTGATCCCAAGCTGTTGGAGTTGAGCATGCAGATCGGTTTGATAAAAGCCGCTGAATCGATGCTTGTAAATCACTACGTCATCGGCATGCGGTTCGAGTTGCGGGAGGATGTCTGTATTCCAGGTATCTCGGACCAGGATCCGACTTTCGCTGCCGTCCGGCGCGCGAACGGTCTGGCCTACCCGCATTCGCATGTGCCGAATTCGATTGGGAGAGTCCGGAGCGCCCAGGTCCGACAGATCGGGACGAAAGCCCATCTTGAGATAGACGATCTTGAGACCCGCGTTGCGCGCCGAAGCGAGGACCTTTGCAATGGGGCCGGTGACTCTTTGGATGTTGGAAATATCGATTCCAGCAAGGTCGAACATGCCACCCT
>QHXD01000591.1 GCA_003223895.1 Acidobacteriota bacterium | reverse complement strand
CTCAAAGTACTGATCGCAGCCGCCTGGGCGGACTCCAGGCTAAGCCATTCGGAACTCAACTACCTCAAGGCGTTAGCACAGAAATTCAACCTGAACGATGCCGATTGGCTGGCGCTGGAACCGCACCTGGAAGATCCGCCTTCGGAAGACGAGGTCAAGGCGTTTTTCCAGGATCTTCTTTCAAGGACCGCGACTTCATCGGGACGTAACGAAGTGATCCGGCACATCGAGCGGATCCTCAATGCCGATGCGCAGATCACCGCCGAGGAACACGACTTTCTGGAACAATACACGCTCATTTTGAAGGAAGCCTCAACGGTCGAGGTCTTGATCGGACGCATGAAGGGCTTGTTTCAAAAGCGGCCCCCGGCGGGGCTCGTCGACCTTGACGAGTTCATCCGGAACAAGATTTTCTTCAAGCTGCGGCGCCGGATCGGAACGGAGCAGGTCACGCCGGAAATGTATCGGCTCTGCCTGCTCGGAGGTTTGATGGGAATCGTTGCGCAGGCCGACGGCGAGATCGACCCGCGGGAACTGCAAGAAATCCGCCGGCAGCTTCAGGCTCGCGGAAGGTTTGAAACGGAGTCGCTTGAAATCCTGGTTTCGATCATCGAGGAAGAGTCTGTCCGCGGCCTCGATCGCGCCCGCCTGATTGCCGAGTACACCAGAAACATCGGCTTCGAGGAACGTGTCGAAGTCCTGGATCTGCTGTTCGCTGTCGCCGCCGCGAACGGCAGCCTGACCTACGCCGAACTCGAGGAGCTTCGGGGAATCTCCTCAGGCCTCGGCCTCAGCCACCGCCAGTACATCGACGCGAAACTCCGGAGTAGAAAAGATTAATTCAGAAATGCTGCATGTGCTCCACGAGGATGCAGCGGTTCATGACGACCTCGAGGCCGGCCGAGCGGGCGCGCGCGGCGGCAGCATCGTGAATCAAGCCTTGCTGCATCCAGATGACGCGGGCGTTGCGGCGGATAGCGGCTTCCACGATGTCGGGAATGTATTCGACGCGGCGGAAGATGTCGACGATTTCGAAGGGTTCGGGGACTTCGTCGAGTGTCGCGTACGCTTTCTCACCCAGGACCTCCGTTTCAAGCGGATTCACGGGAATGATGCGGTAACCCATCGTCTGCATGTATTTCGATACCGAATGACTCGGGCGCCACGCGTGTGACGACAGTCCGACGACTGCGATCGTGTGGTACGTCTCCAGGATTTCCTTGATGCTCACAGCACCTTCTCCAAAGCCGCCAGGAATTTCTCGTTTTGTTCGCGGGTGCCGACGGATACACGCATCGCGTTTGGACAGCCCCATGCCGGGCGAACGATCACACCTTGTTGCAGAAGCGCGGAACTCACCTCGCGGCCGGGACGGCCAAGATCCACCAGGAGAAAATTGGCATAAGACGGCACGTACTTCACTCCACGTTCAGACAGCTCACGATAGATAAACTCCAGTTCCGATCGGTTCATCGTCACGCTTTTCTCTACGTGTTCGTGATCGTCCCAGGCGGCGAGCGCTGCAACCTGAGCCACGCTGCTCGTATTGAAAGCCATCCGAACCTTATAAAGCGTATCAATAACTTCGCGGTTGCTGATGCCGTAGCCAATACGGAGACCAGCCAGGCCGTATGCCTTCGAGAAAGTTCGCAGAATCAGGACGGACTTCCCGGCACGCATATAGGTCAGTGACTCGGGGTATTCGGGATCGTTTACGTATTCGATGTACGCTTCGTCCAGAATCACCAGCGCATGATCGGGAACTTTCTTCATGAAGCGATCGAGTTCCCTTTGCCGCACGATGGTCCCGGTAGGATTGTTCGGATTTGCGAGAATGATCAGCCGCGTTTTCGGCGTGATCCGCTCTGCCATCGCCTCCAGATCGAAGCCATAATCCTTCATAGGCACGCGGACGATGGGCATGCCGGTGATCTCAGCAAGCTGGTAGTAAACGACAAAAGATGCCTCTCCGGTAAGGACCTCGGTATCCGCGCTCCGCAAGGCCTGATACGCCATCGCGAGAATGTCACTCGATCCCGAGCTGATGATGATCTCATCCATGGAGATCTTCAGACTCGCGGCAAGCTTCTGACGAAGATGGAAGCCGGAATCATCCGGATATGGCGCGATCTTTTGCAGGTATTGCCGCACCGCTTCAACGGCCCTGGGCGAGGGCCCGAACGGATTCTCGTTCATGCCGAGCTGGACTACTTTCACGCCAAGCTCGCGTTCCACTTCTTCGGCGGGATTCTCGGACTTGTATGACGCTATCGCCTGGATGTGCTTCGGAACAATGTCGTGAAAACTCACTTCTTGAACTCTCGCTGGAACTGGCTCACCTCGTGTTCGGTGAGGAGTCGCCACTCGCCGGGCCTGAGCTTGTCGTCTTCGAGAGCTCCAATACGGACGCGACGCAGTTTTTCGACGGGATGGCCGACGGACTGAAACATTCGCCGGATTTGCTGGTTCCGCCCCTGGTGCAATGTGACTTCGTACCAGGGATTCTCGCCACCCTTGAGAAGCCTGATCTCGCATGGAGCGAGCCGCTCGTTGTCGATGTAGGCGCCGCTCCGAAGCCGCACCAGATCGCGTTCAACCGGCTGGCCGCCGAGCTTCACGTGATAAACCTTCGGGATGCCTCCGGCCTTCGTCATGAATTTCGTAAACTCTCCGTCGTTGGTCAGAATGAGCAGCCCTTCGGAACCAAAGTCCAGCCGGCCGACGGGATAGACCCGCTCTTTGATGGCATCCTTCACATATTCCAGAACTGTCGGACGGCCCAGCGGATCGCTGGACGTGGACATGACGTTCCTGGGTTTGTTCAGCAGAATGTAGACATGACGCTGTGCGGAGCGGAGTTTCTTACCATCAACCTTGATGACGTCCTCGGCTGAATCGGCCTTCGAACCGAGCTCGGTGATGATGTGCCCGTTTACAGTGACCCGCCCCTGCTGGATCATCTCCTCGGCTTTCCGCCGCGAAGCGACGCCGGCATGAGCAAGGATTTTCTGTAATCGCTCCTGCATAGTCCTATTCTCGCAATTCACCGCAGAGTGGGAAAGGAGTAAACCACCCTGCGGCCCAACGCTACGCCGTGGCGTCCGTAGCGTTTGGTTTGGCAGGCGGGCCCGGAGGCGACGAGATCGGAG
>QHXD01000590.1 GCA_003223895.1 Acidobacteriota bacterium | reverse complement strand
GAAGAGCGATTGCCGCGAAGGCCATCAAAGCGACGGGTGTCAGCGCTGTGGTCGCGGATTCGTTCTCGCGAACGTTTTACCGCAATGGGCATGAAGTCGGCTTGCCTATCCTCGAAGTTCCCGGAATTCACGAGATCGTGGAGACCGGCGACCGTTTACGAGTTGACATCGAGCGTGGCTCGGTAACGAATCTGACTTCCGGCAAATCCCTGACAACGACTCCGCCATCTGGTTTCCTTTTGGAAATGCTGCGGACCGGTGGTCTCATCGCTTTCTTGAAGTCGGGCAGGAATATTCGCCAATGACGTGGTTACTGACCAACGAAGAAGTCGAGAAGGCGCGGCAACGGCATGCGGGCCGAAGAAATTGAAATTCACCAGCGAGCGGAAAAAGTCCTTTCTCCAGCTATGCCCGTAGAGCAGCAGGCGATCCCAGCCGGATTCCGCTATCAAATCCAGAAATTGTTTACGTCGCTCTTGATTGATCATTCAGGCTACGGGTGTTCCCCTCCTTGGAAAGGAGGGGTGGCTGCGCCATCAAGAAAAAGTTCCCCTTCCGAAGCGGCGCCGGATACTTCCAGTCGCGACGGGGAATCGCTATTGCGGGTTTGTCATCTTGTTCGACATCGAACGCATTGAGCCGATCGCGATCATGCCGGACGGCGTGATTCAGAAGTTGCGGGTGGCAGCGCTCAGCGCTGTCGGCGCGAAGTATCTCGCGCCCGCCAAACCCAGGGTTCTTGGGTTGTTCGGCAGCGGCTGGCAGGCGGGCGCACACCTGGAATACTTGTGCCGGCTGTTCGACTTCGAGCGCGTCAAGGTCTTCAGCCCGAACGAGCAACACCGCCGCGAGTTTGCCGAGAGCATGAGCCGCAAGCTGGGACGCCGGGTTGAGGCGTCGAACTCGTCTCGTGAGACCGTGGAGGGGAGTGATTTCATTCAGGCGGCAACGGCGGCATGGGATGCGGTTTTCGACGGTCACTGGGTGGAGAAGGGGATGTACGTGGCCTCTATCGGTGGAAGTGATGCCAGCAACAAGCGCCGCGAGATCGACGATGAGACGATTCGCCGCGCCGACGTTTATATCGTCCATTCGAAGGAAGTCGCGCGGCTCGACCAGTCGCCCGATATCTGGGAGGTTGCGCAAAAGGGAATCAGACCGTGGGATTCGATTCACGAGATCCAGGATCTGCTGGCCGGCAAAACTTCGGGTCGAACGAATGGTGACCAGATTACCGTTTTTAATAACAATACCGGCGCCGGCACTCAGTTCGCGGCCCTGGGTTCCGTGGTCTTGAAGAGAGCTCGCGACATGGGTCTCGGCCGGGAGATCCCGACAGAATGGTTCCTGGAGGACGTGTCGCCGTGAGTTGGATTAGAAGAAATTTGGAAAGGGCGTGTTCCCCTCCTGGAACAGGAGGGGTGGACGCGCCGTCAAGAAAATGCTGCGAAGCTTCCTTTAAAAGGCGCGGACGGGGTGGTCAGTTCGGCGAAACGTTTCGTGTGAGGCCACCCCTCCTTTCCAAGGCTTTCCAAGGAGGGGAACACCCGTAGCCTGAATGATCAATCAAGAGCGACGTAAACAATTTCTGGATTTGATAGCGGAATCCGGCTGGGATCGCCTGCTGCTCTACGGGCATAGCTGGAGAAAGGACTTTTTCCGCTCGCTGGTGAATTTCAATTTCTTCGGCCCGCATGCCGTTGCCGCTCTCTCGAAATCCGGCGAGCTGTCGATCCTGCTGTCGCATCCATGGGATCACGAGTTTCTGGCAGGGCACGCCGGCGCGCGCCTCGCCTGGAGCGCCGATTTTCGAAAAGGCCTGGAGGGTTTCGCTTCGGGCAGAATCGCCATCGCCGGCCTGGAACTCATGGAAGCGAAATTCACCAGTGCCTTCCACGAACCCGTATCCGCCACGGCAGCCGTCGAAAAACTTCGCCGCATCAAGACTCCCGAGGAAATCGAAATCCTCAAACAAGCAGCCCGCCTTGCAGACCTCGGCTACCGGCATTTCACGGACACGGCGCAGGTTGGAATGCCGGAGTACGAACTGGTTGCCGAAGTCGAAGCATTCCTCAAATCGAATGGTGCAGAAGATAACTTCATGCTGATCGCCTCCGGCGGCACCGAGGTTTTCGGAATGAGGCCGCCGAACGAGCGCCGGCTCAAAAGGGGCGATAACCTGATAACCGAACTGACGCCGCAGGTTAATGGATACTACGCGCAGATTTGCCGGACCCTCGTACTGGGCGACCCCAACGCGGATCAACGGCGTTCTTTTGAGATCTTCCGTGAAGCTCAACAAGCAGCCCAGAGCTTCCTCAAACCCGGCGTCAACATCCGCGATGTGGCTCGCGTGCAGAACGATGTCTTTCGCCGGGAAGGCTTCGAGGAGTTCACGGGATCGAAATACACTCGTGTTCGCGGGCACAATCTGGGTCTCCACCCCGACGAGAATCCATACGTATTGGAGGACGTCGATTGCGTGGTGGAAAAAGGAATGGTTCTCATCGCGCATCCCAACACGTACTTGCCGTTATCCGGTTACATGGTCTTCGGCGACACGCTGGTGGTGACGGACGACGGATGTGTTTCCCTGAATCAGACGGAAAAGAAGCTCTTTTCGAAAGAGGTGTGAGTGAAGAGGGGCTTGATTACATGGGATAAGTCGGAGATCCCTCCCGTCGTTTTCGAACGGCGAATCGAGAGAGTCCGGCGTCTGCTGGCGGACAGGCAGCTTTCGGCTGTCGTTGTCTATTCTGATTTGTGGCGCTCCAACCAGGCGCGCTTCCTGTCGAACTACATGCCATATTTCAATCGCGCGCTGCTGATTGTTCCCGACGCGCAGGCGGCTACATTGCTTTGCGGACTCTCGCCGCGGGTCTACACGTGGATTCGATCCGTCACGACAATAGAAGACGTCCGGCCGGCGGGCAATTTCGCGAAGCCGCTGTTTGAACTGGCCGCGGAGCGCAATTGGAAAAGGATTGGCATTCTTGATGATCCGCAGTTGCCCCATGACATCTACAAAGCGATCCATAGCGGACCACTCGAAGTACTCAACGTTGAGGGGCGCGCGCTTTATGTTCCCGCCGAAGATCAGACGGAACTCACGATGAGACGAAAGACGGCTGCGATGGCGAGAAGCATTCTGGCGGATGAACTGCCAAAGGGCGTTGGTGGTGTGGACCACCACTTCGTGGGCATATTGGAAAGACGCTTTCGCAAAGCGGGCGCCGAAGATCTGATCACGCTTGTGACAAACGGCGACAGCGTACCGGCGCCACCCGCGGGCAAAACGCTCGCGGAGAATTGTTCGGTCAGCCTCGCAGTGGAGTATCGCGGGCATTGGATCCGGCTTTCCAGGCCGCAGGCGTCGGCCCAGGTCTTGTCGGATTGCAAAACGGCGTTTGAGAAGTCTCTCGATCAACCGCAGCCCGGTTCATGCATCGAGAACCTCGGCGGGCTGTCTCCATACGAGGCCGGGCCGGGATCCATCTTCGGCCTTCATGTTGAGCTTAAGGTCGACGGCAAGCGTTTGTTCTACGGCGACACATGCTGGCGGAGCGACGCGGGACCCCAAATTCTATGAACATGATCGAAAAGATCCTCGCGAAAGCCAGCGGCAAAAAGGAAGTGCGTCCGGGCGAAGTGGTCGTGTCGAATGTGAACCTCATGGTGATGCACGACCTGAGCGCGAACTTCGTAACGCGGGTCTTCCGGGAGGAACTGGGTGGCGGATCCGTTTTCGATCCCTCGCGCATCGCGTTCGTCTTCGATCACAACTTTTCCCCAGCGACCGAGCAAGCCGCAGAGCGGTTGTTCAAAATCCGCGAATTCGCAGCGCAATATGGAATAAAGAATGTCTTTCAGGGAGGCAACGGTAGCCTGCATCACGTCATCATCGAAAATGGGCTCTGGGCGCCGGGGCACGTGATCATCGGCTGCGATTCGCATACACCGATTTACGGTGCGCTTGGAGCGTTCGCTACCGGTGTCGGTAACAATTCAATGGCCGCGCTCGGGTTCCAGCATGGCAGCGCCTGGTTCAAAATTCCCGAGACGATACAGGTATTTCTTCGCAGCTCAACTCGAGACGGCGTTACGGCGCGAGACATCGCCCAATACGTGGTGGGCCACCTTGGCGAGGACAGCTGTATCTACAAGGCGATTGAATACGCAGGGCCGTATATACGGAGTCTTTCTATCGAAGATCGAATTCTGTTTCCACTCATGTCGATTGATCTGGGTGCGAAGGCTTCATTCATTGATCCCGACGACAAGACCGTGGATTTCGCGAGATCGTTGTCGTCGTTCAAGGATTTCGAGGTCATGAGGAATGATGCGGATGTGAAATACGAACGCGTGGTCGAGATCGACGTCGGCAAGCTCGAGCCCCAGGTGGCGTGTCCGCCCACTGTCGGCAACGTGAAACCCGTAAGCGAAGTTGCAGGCGTTGCCATCAACATTGCCGAGGTCGGCGGCAGCACCGGAGGACGACTCGACGATATTCGCGTGCTTGCCAGACATCTTCGAGGGCGGCGCGTCTACCCCGGCGTCCAACTCCAGGTTGTGCCTGCGAACCGCACCATATATAAAGCTGCGTTGCAAGAAGGACTCTTCGAGATTTTAATAGACGCGGGCGCTAACATTTTTCCTCCCAGCGCCGGTTCCAATCAAGCCGTGAATATGGGCGCCATGAGCGAGGAAGAGGTTATGATCTCCACTCAGGCGCGAAATTTCCCCGGCCGTAACGGTCATCCCAAAGCCCGCCACTATCTGGCCTCTGCGAGCACCGTCGCAGTTTCCGCATTGAAAGGTAAGATCACGGATCCCCGGGAGGGGAAGGAGACACGATTGCCATGTTGATGAACCTGTTTCTTGCCATTTTGCTCGGGGTGGCCGGCCAACGAGCGGCGGCGCAAACACCCGCACCCGTTAAACTCTATGTTTTTGATTGCGGCACT
>QHXD01000589.1 GCA_003223895.1 Acidobacteriota bacterium | reverse complement strand
ATGACCCGCTGGACTTATTCGTCATCCTGAACAGCGTTCGCAAGACTATCGGCGGGGCAGCGTGGTTCAGTTCGTGGACGAAGGCATCAGACGACGCGACGCGCGCGCGGCTGCTTCTGTTGATGCCGCGCAATCATCGGACATCGATTAAGAAGTTGGACGAGATGCTCGGCAGAGAAGAGGCGATTCAACTCGGCCTGATCATCTGTGAGCTCAGGTTGGCAAGCCAACCGCTCACACAAATGGATGTGAGCGTCCGGTTGGCAAGTCCACTGCGGAAGTGGCGGAACGGCAGACGCGCTAGCCTCAGGACGTAGAAACGGGTTCGCGGTCTGCCTTCTCCGCTTTCCAACAGCACCAACACGGTCAATGTTTTAGCGAGTTCTACCGGACAGCCGTGTTCGGCGCGTTGTCACGTCTGTTGTCAAGTTCCCTGATTAGCGGCGATGACGATGTTGTCTAGTCCCATCGCACTGAGGCCATCGGTAAGACTGATGACGAGGGTGTCAATCACAGCGGTTGCTTGCGGATTTACTACCGTGGCGAAATCTCCAAACGTGTTCGGCTGCGTGTTCGTTATCGTGAACACGGTTGCGGAGTTCCTCAGACCAGTGATTTGGTAAGGAATGGGAACAAGGCTGGCGTAGAGGTGAACCGATTTGAAGCTGAATGTGGCTCCGCCCGCGGTCACCTGAACGGTGCCGATGCCCGGAGTTGCGGGTGTTGCACAAGGCGTCCCGACACAGGGCACATAGAACTCAATAAATGGAGCCGGATGTCCGTAGTCTGTGCGGACGCTCCATTCGCCGGATGTCGCGGTCACGGTCACACCGGACTCGGTGTAGGAATGGACGACGCAGCTAGGGCTTGCGGGAACTTTGGGCGGTCCTGAACAGGGTAATCCACTGAGACCGTTGAAGCCGATGGTGGGGTCGCCAGTCAACGGCGACGTGCTACTGGACGAAGGCGAGACCGGCGTGCTGCCGCCAGAACACGCTACGCAAACGGCGCTCACGCTCAGAACGAAAACCGCAGGAAGATATCTCATTGCAAAGTCTCCTGTCGGAAAGCGGCTGACCAAATTATACGTCTCAAATCGAACCTGTGCTTACCAGCCATTCTCGCAAGTGACTTCCCGGGCGCGACACGATCGCGGACGAGCTGTTTCAGCTCTTTGATCTCAGGGAAGCGGCCCTGTTCCGCTTTGGACCAGATCACCTTCAGAACCGTACAGGCGCGCGCAAGAGCACCGGCCGGGACCCGCCGCGGCATCTACGGTTGCAATTGGCCTCACGGCGTCCGGGCAGGGTTTCTTTCGTCCGTGCCTGCAGTGCCTCGGCGACCGACGACAGTGTGAGACCATTCGGCCGCGCGATTTCGCCATGGCAGTTTCTGATTCTCCTTTGGTGTGCAATCGAGTCGTCAACGTCGTCGGAAGGCCGAACATTTCGTTCGGCCCGCGACGTGTGTGCGTGTGTGGTGATTCGCACGGCCGTCGAAATATTGGCGACGCACACCCGAGCAGGCAGTCCCTTGGCGACTGATCGTGACAAATCGCGCCCAGAGCTTGACTGATTTTCATTCTTGAATATGGCGTCGCCGCGGCCCCATTGATGTATCGTCCGCGACTGGCGCGCTGCCGACGTCGCAAGCGCGGGATTTGAGCGATGACCGAGGTACCGGCGGATATATGGGCGCACTGGCTGTTGCATCGGCGCCATGGCGGTGACACGTCGCGGTTGCAAAAGGCGCTCGCCCACCTATGCTCGATCCGCGACTTGAGCGGGACTATCTGCACGAGCAACGACCAGCGTCAGAAGAGAAGGCCGTCGAGGCGGCCGATCGAGAGCTGTTCGACAAAGTCGCTTGGCTCAAAACCCGGAATGGCCGGTAGCCGTTCAACGGCAGTACACCCAAACGCTCGCCGCGATGAACCGCATGCGGAGATCCAACAGCCGCAAGCCGGTGAGTCTACGCAGACTGCGGTACGGCGGACCTGTGGACATCGTGTGCTGACAGACGGTATTGATGACCGCGAGAGGTAATCATGGCCATGACTCGACGCCAAGCGGTAGGCCTCACAGCCAGCGGGCTCACTGCGTTCGCCCTGGCACAGAAAGGACGCGCGCAGGCAACCGGAGACAACCCGATACCGCCGGGCGTTGTCACACTTGAGGATTTCGAGGGAGTTGCACAACGCAAGCTCTCGGCCAGGACCTTCGAAATTGTTCACGGTGGCGGAGCCGATGAAATCACCATTCGATGGAATCGCGAGGCCTTCAACAAAATTGCATTGCGGCCTCGCGTCCTCGTGGACGTCTCGAATCTGAATACGCGTCTCACCTTATTTGGTCAACAACTGAACTTCCCCATCGTGCTGGCCCCGGCTGGAGTCCACGGTCTACTTCACCCGGAAGGGGAATTGGAGACAGCGCGCGGCGCGACGAGAGCGGGTGCCGTGCTCGTCATCCCATCGTCTCCTGCCCGCCCCGTTGAGCAAATTGCCAGAACGACGGGTCAACCACCGTGGTATCAGATCTACATCACCAAAGATCGCGGCGCGACGCGGGAAGAGGCACAACGTGCGCAGAACGCGGGTTGTCGCGTGCTGTTCGTCACGGTCGATGGAGCGGCCGCCGGCATTCGCAATGGGATGATGCGGCCACCATTCAATCCCGTACGGACGCCCGGCGAATTGGGCACCGGATCTGATCCGAGCCTGACGTGGAAGGATATCGCCTGGCTGCGTTCGCTTGTCCGCATTCCAGTTGTCGTGAAGGGCATCATGGATCCCGGGGACGCAGAACGCGCTGTCAATGAAGGCATCGATGGAGTAAGCGTTTCAAATCATGGAGGCCGTCAACTCGATACGGCGGCGGCGACGATTGACGCTCTTCCAGCTGTCGTTGAAAAGGTGGGCGGGCGGATCCCAGTGTTGGTCGACGGCGGCATCCGGCGTGGAACGGACGTTCTGAAGGCCCTGGCGCGAGGCGCGTCCGCCGTGATGATCGGACGTCCGTTTCTTTATGGGCTCGCCACTGCTGGTGCTGACGGTGTCGATCGAGTTGTCACGATCCTGCGACAGGAATTCGAGATGGCGATGGCGCTTACCGGTCGGCCGTCTCTGGCCGACATCGATCGTTCGGTGCTGTGGTAGGAACCGCCACGCTCAGATCCTCGATGATCTTATGGGCGGCACTTCCCGCAGTCGCACGTGGGATCGTGAAAAGCCGTTGCGACGATCAGGCCGTCCCAGAAGAGCATTGCCATCACGTGGAAGCGTTCGTTTTCTGCAGTCTTCCAACCGATCCACTTGTAGTCGAAGACCGCGCCGTATTTGGCCAGCGGCTGGGTATCACGCACCGCAGGAAACCACGCCAGACCTTCGAGTTTCGAAGGATC
>QHXD01000584.1 GCA_003223895.1 Acidobacteriota bacterium | reverse complement strand
CGGAACAAAGAAATTACGGTCGGAACAAAGAAATCGAAGAAGGTGAAAAAGACCCCATATCACGTGAAGACCAAATGGTTGGTGCATCTTACGAAGTCTGCTGGTATGCCGGAAGCCCCAGGTATCACCTCTGCCAACTGAGATCCAAGTCGAACCGTAGTAAGATTCCCCCTAAAGACAATTCTGGATCGGGGCCTCTGTCATTTTTTGGCCTGCGCCACTGAAACACTAACTAAAGTTCGCCACTCACACTTTCCGTCATTTTGCACTGCCCACGCATGCGGCCAGATAAGGACGGGCCCTACCCAGGAGGTGGAAAATGAAAAAAGTATCTCGATTGATAGCCATCACTGTGGCACTGGTCTTTGCAACAGAATCCATTGCCCTCGCAATAGGCTCTAAGAGTGCTGCGTATTTCGGCGGGACCGTCATGGCGTTCGAAGGGGCCACTGACCCAGTCGAAGGCGTATTGGATACCAAGAACTCCGAGCAGCTGGTCTTCACCTCGGTCGAGAAGAAGTTCCGAGGAAAAACCTTCTCGATTCCCTACGCGCGCGTACTCGATCTCGAATACGGTCAGAAGGCTGGGCGACGCGTGGGAACGGCCGTGGCGACAACAGTGTTGTTAGGACCGATCGGGTTGCTGTCACTGTTATCGAAGAAGCGCAAGCACTACTTGACGATCGGATTCAAGGATACTACGGACAAGGACCAGGTCGCAGTTATTGAACTAGGCAAGGACATCGTGCGAGCAACTCTTCCGATAGTTGAAACCCGATCTGGTAAGAAGATCGAGTATCAGGACGAGGAGGCGAGAAAATCCGGGAGATAGTATCTGACGAGAAGCGGCGCCTGCTCTTAACCTTCTTTTCCAGCCGCCTGATCTTCTGCTGCAGCTTCTTTGATTGAAGACGCATGGCCTTGATATCGCAGCAGCCCAGCCGCGGAGCGGCGTAAGAATGTAGCCCCAGGCGCAAGCCCGTGGATGAAAATGGCGTCGAGATCCCAGCCCCGGAAGGGCGCAAGATTTCATCGACTTCTTTATATCTTTCGCCCTTCAGGGCTGGGAATCCAGCGCAACCGTTTTACCCCGGGCTGGTGCCCGGGGCTACATTCTTACGCCGCTCCGCGGCTGGGCTGCTGCGATATCAAGAGCTTCCATGCGTCTTCAACCGAGGTGGTCAAGGACCTCCCGCCATCGCCTTTGAAGTGAACGGCAGCAAGTTCTTGATTGGAGAATTTATTAACGCGGTGGTGACGTTTCTCCTGGTTGGCGCAGCCGTGTACCTCTTCGTTGTATCCAACAACAAAGAAGTGCCCGGAGTGCCTGAGCGAAGAAGTGCCGATCGCCGCGCGGCGTTGCGCCTTCTGCACTTCATCAATGCTGAGCGGCGCGAGCGCGTCGGCCCGCTAAGCTTCATCAAGTGACCGTCCCCCTTTTATTTCCTTGCCATGGAAAATGCAAGAAGGACGTTGTCACGGGGGTATACTCCCAGCCGAGGTGGCTTTGCTAATGCGGTTCAAGTCGCCGCTCGGTCTAATTGCGCGCCCGAATTTGTCTCTACGAACCGAATTGATTCTGCTGTTGGGGGCCATCGTCCTGCTGGCGACTGCCAGCCTCGGGTCAATCGCGTTCAACACCTCGCGTACGATCGTGGAGGAGGGGGCCGTCCGCGCGGTTGGCGTGGTCGCGAACGCCCGCAAACAGGCGCTGATCCGCTTCCTGAGCGACCAGCGCGTCCGCGCCGCTGCTGTCCTCGAGACCGTGAGCGTGGGCTGCGCGCCCGAGGAGACCATCTGTATTCGCCGAATCCTGATGGGTTTCGCCGCCAGCGAAAGCGCCAGCGCGGTCCAGCTTGCGTATCGGAAACGGCCGCCGATCATCGCCGGGGACGATACCCTGCCGTTCCCGGAGGCCGCCACGCCAGCCGGCGATCAGATCGCCAGGTTCGTCTCCGATCAGACCGGCCGCTACTACGTCATCCAGGTTCGGGACGTGTTGCGCGACGGCGAAATGGTCATCACTCTTCGTGGTGACATGGACGGTGTGAATTCGATTTTCAACGATCGCTATGGACTGGGCGAATCCGGCGAGACCTTTCTGACCGACCCGCGCGGTGCGTTTCTCACACTGCCCCGCTACCCGACCCCGACCGGCGACTTCTATGCCAACGAAGGCCAGGCCATCGGCTCGTGTCTGACGGGAAACGATGCCGAGGTTCTTGGTCGCGGTTATCGTGGCGTTCCAGTGATCCAGGGCTTTCGCTACACGCCCGAGATCGGCGGTGGTTGCATTATGGTCCACATGGACCAGGCCGAAGCATTCGCTCCCACCAGGCAGCTCCGGATGGAGTTGATTCGCGTATCCATCCTGCTGGGCATCGTCGCCATCGCATGCTCCATTCTGTTCGCCCAGCTTATTTCGCGCCCCATCAATCGACTCCGCGACCGGGCACGCTCGCTGCAAGCGGGCGATTTCAACAGTCCGGTGCCTGCGAAAGGATTCGCCGAAGTTCGAATGTTCGCAGAGACCTTCGCGGCCATGGCGGCTTCCCTCAGGAACTCGCGCATGGAGCTGGAGAGGTCCAATGAACAGATCACCAGCATTCTCGAAAGCATCAGCGACGGATTCATCGCTCTCGACCGTGATTGGCGATGCATGTACATCAATCATGTCGCGACTCAATTGAGCCGCAGTTCCCGCGACGAACTGATCGGCGAAAACCTGTCGGAGTGGTTCGCAGAAAACCTCAGCTCCAACGCCGGCGCGGAGCTCGAACGCGGGATGCGCGAAAGAACGCGCGTCCATTTTGAGGAGTACTACGCGCCTTTCGATTCGTGGTTTGAAGTAGATGCTTATCCCACTGGGGATGGGCTGGCCGTGTTCGGGCGTGACGTGACAGAACGGAAACGGTTCAATGAGCGCCTTCAGCAGACGCAAAGACTGGAAAGCCTCGGCGTTCTTGCGGGCGGAATCGCGCACGACTTCAACAACCTGTTGACCGGAATCATCGGCAACGCCAGCCTGGCGCTGGAGGAGTCGCCTGCCAAACCGATTCGAGGCTGGCTGCAGAATGTCGTTGCCGCCGGCGAGCAGGCCACGGCTTTGACGCGGCAATTGCTGGCCTACGCCGGCAAAGGTCCGTTTGTGACTCAGCCGCTCAATCTGTCGGAGCTCGTGCGGGAAACCAGCCATCTCGTGCAGACTTCCATTCCCCAAACCGTACAATTACACCTGCAATTAGCTGAGAATCTCCCCGTCATCGGGGGGGACGTGGCACAGCTTCAGCAAATCGTCATGAATCTGGTGATCAACGGCGCAGAAGCCATTGGGGAAGGCCGCACGGGATCCGTGACCGTGACGACGTGCCTGCAGGAAATCGACAGGATATACATTCAACAGACCTTCGCTCCCGAG
>QHXD01000142.1 GCA_003223895.1 Acidobacteriota bacterium | reverse complement strand
AAGAAGCATGGTGACGAACGTCGCACCGAGATCATCGATGAAGAAGCGGAAATCAATATCGAAGATCTGATTGCTGAGGAAGACGTTGTGATCACGGTCACGCACAGCGGTTATCTCAAGCGAACTCCGGCGTCCGTCTATCGCAACCAGGGCCGCGGCGGCAAAGGTCGGATTGGAATGAAGACGCGGGACGAGGATGCGGTCACGAACGTCTTCGTCGCTAACACGCATAGCTACATGCTGGTCTTCACGGACCGTGGCAAGCTCTACTGGCTGAAGGTCTACGAGATTCCTGACGTCGGCAGCGCCGGGAAAGGCAAAGCCATCGTCAACCTGGCGAATCTCACGGCCGAGGAGAAGGTTCGCGTGCTGCTCTCGGTGAAGGATTTCGATCCGAACGTCTCGGTTCTCATGGCGACGCGCAAAGGCCAGGTGAAGAAGACGTCGCTCGAAGCTTTCAGTAATCCGACACAGCGCGGGATTATCGCGATGGGTGTGCCTGAGGACGATGAATTGATCGCTGCCGAGCTGGTATCGGCCAAGGAGACCGTCTTTATCGGAACTCATGACGGCATAGGTATCCGTTTCGAACACACTGACGTGCGCGAAATGGGCAGACAGGCATACGGCGTCATTGGAATCCGCCTCGAGGAAGGCGACTTCGTTGTCAGCATGATCGCTTCAAGCAACGAAAGCGACACGATCCTTTCCGTTACCGAACGTGGTTTCGGCAAACGCACAAATGTCGAGGAATACCGTACGCAGAGCCGCGGCGGCAAGGGCGTTATCAATGTGAAGACGATTGAAAAGAACGGTAAGGTCGTTGCCATCATGCGTGTCGAAGAAGTGTCGGATGTTCTGGTGATGACGGCGAACGGAAAGCTGATTCGGGTTCGCTCTCAGGATATCCGTGCCGTCGGAAGGGCGACGCAGGGCGTCCGCCTGATCAATCTGGACGAAGACGACAAGGTCACCGCCGCAACGCTCATCGAGCCCGAAGTCAAAGGCCCGGAAGAGGAAACCCCGACCGTGCACTAGAGACGCGGGCTAAAGCCCGCCTTGGTTTCCTGGCGGCCTGTAATTAAGTCGATTCCGATCGACGGAATGGAAAAGAACAGCTTTTTCTTAAGCTCAAGATAGCTCTGGTTCCCCGCAATCAAGTTCCCCAGAATCGCTCGCAGCGTTGTGCTGCGCCTGGACAGTTGTACAGTCCGCTTCTTGAAATCGCCTCCAAAAAACCGCCCGCGGTAAAACCGCTTGTACATATGCGCGGCACGAGCGAGCTCCCGTCCGATCTCCAACCAAATCTTGGTGCTGTACTGCTCCGGCCTGTCGATCGTGTCCGCCACAATCTCTGCGGACTTGAATGCAAAGTAAATTCCTTCGCCGGTGATTGGATCCGCAAGACCGGCCGCGTCACCGATCAGCGCCCAACGTTTGCCTGCAATCTGATTGTCTTTCCACGAAGCAGGACTCAGACAGGGAACCGGCGCGCTGTAGAATTCGCCCTGTTTGAGGGCATCGGACCATGAAATTCGATAGCAACCTCTTCGCCTCGGCAGTCCATCCGGGAGCAGTCCGGGTGATGAGTCCATACGAGATGTGATTGGGGCGTGGAAAGGACCAGATATAGCCTTCGAACGAAGGAAGAAAGTAGATCTTCATGTGTGCCGATACTTCTTCGGGGATGAAGTAGCCCAGTGTTACCGATAGATCCTCTGGTTGGAGGGCAGACCCCACCGTTCGCCGAACAAGGCTCGTGGCGCCGTCGGCGCCAATTAGGAAATCCGATTGCAACGAGGTGTCCCGAGCGTATAGGCTCCACCCGCTGCCGGGGATTGGCTCGATGCGGGCGATTCGGCTCTTTAAAACTGTAACGCCTGCCTTTTCAGCTTCGTCTAGCAGGTACTGGCCCAATTCGCGGCGGGAAAGGACGGCAACCGGTTGTTCCGGTGTCACGCTGACGGAAGTTTCGTCACCAAAAAAGATAGTGATGTGGTCAATATTTTGGCGGGGCAGGCCGGAATCGAAGATACCGAAACCGGAAAGAGCCTTGGCCGTGACTCCACCGCCGCAGGGTTTCTCCCACGGGGCCTGCGAGTCAATGAGCGCCACAGAATGTCCGCGGCGGGCCAGAAGTATTGAGGCCCAGGTGCCTGAGGGACCTGCGCCAACGACGGCTATGCGCATGTGGTTGTAGACATCCGGTTTTGGAGGCCGTCTATCTTAGCAGTGAGGTTACGGCATGATAGAAAAGAAACGGCATGATATTCCGGCCGATCACCCCATTCGGGCATTGTTTCACCAGTTGACCGAGCGCGGGATGGGCCAGTTGAATCTCCATGATCCGGATACTATCCAGTATGTAACAAATCTCCTTACGGAGTTCGTTCAAATTGAGAACATGTATCGCATCAAGGATGAGTCCGGCCGGCGGCTGCAACACATTTTCGACATCCTCACCCAGGCGGGCGCCGAGATCTCGTCCGAAGTGCGCCGTGATTATTACAAGCACCTGGGTGATCTTATGTTGTTCAATCTGGGGTTGTTTCCCGAAAGCCTCACTTATGGACGCCGTACCATGAGCCCTGACTATTATGCCGAGACGGGCCGCAGGTCGTACACGATAGTCGCAGACATGGATTCGCCGGCGCGCTCGACAGTGGTCTATCGGAAGTTGTCTGCTCATTTCGAGCAGTGTGTCGTCGGGTTGAATTGGGTCAAGCTCTACATTAACGACCCGTTTTACCAGTACATGTTCCGGGAATTCGAGATTACGTAATAGAATATTTGCCCTGTGACAGGGCATAGAATTTCGATCGTCAAATACCTGAATGCCGTACCTCTGGCCTGGGGCATTCTCCAGGGTCCACAGAAGGAAGCATTCCAACCCGTCCTCAGTACACCTGCCGAATGCGCCGATCAGTTGTCCGCCGGCACCGTCGATATCGGCCTGATTCCTTCAATTGAATTCCAGCGCATCAAGGGGACACGAATTATTCCGGGCCCGGCCGTTGCCTCAACCCATCGGGTGCGAAGCGTGATCCTGGTCAGCGTCATGCCGTTGTGGAAAGTGAAGACCGTGGCGTACGACAAGGGTTCAAGAACATCGGTCGCTCTTTCCCGGATCATTTTCAACGATTTTTACCACACTCATCCCGACTTTAGACCTGCGGAGCCGGACCTTGCCAACATGCTTGCCCAGAGCGATGCCGCCTTGCTGATTGGCGACCGCGCCCTGAAATTCACGGAAGACAACGAGCGTCCGGAGGCCGCCCGCCAGAAGCCGCTGCTTCGTCTGGGCGCCGAGCCGCTGCAGGTGTTCGACCTGGCCGAGCGCTGGAGATTCCTGACCGGTCTCCCTTTTGTTTTTGCTTTCTGGGCAGTTCGTGAAGGATTCAAAGATGCAAGCGTAGTCGATCTTCTCAAGCAGTCTCGCGACTACGGTGTGGCCAACACAGCGACGATCGCGGAGAAGTACAGCGCCGAACTTCAAATCAAAAAAGAATTCATCCAGGAATATCTTGAACGCAACGTGCATTACTATATGGACCGGACGTGCGTTGAAGCTCTGGAGCTGTTTTACGAGAAAGCCGCACGGGTGGGGGCCATCAAAGCCGCCCGGCGGCCCGAATTTTTATGAGAAGCATCGATATAGTTCTCGAATCCGCAGCAAGCGGCACCCGCATCAGCTCGGATGAAGCCGTTTATTTATTTGAACAAGCCGATTTGCTCGCGCTCGCAGACACGGCCGACCGGATCCGGCAGCGCTTGCATCCGGATAATGTCATCAGCTACATCATTGATCGCAATATCAATTACACAAATGTCTGCAGGGAGTTTTGTACGTTCTGTGCGTTTTACCGGGTGAAGGGCGATTCCGAAGCCTATGTGCTGCCCGATCACGTTATCTACAGGAAGATCGAGGAAACACTCGCATTGGGCGGGACTGGAATCTTAATGCAGGGAGGAGTTCATCCGGACTTGAAGATCGATTACTACGAACGCCTTCTTTCGGGGATCAAAGAACGATTTCCCATTCACTGCCATTGTTTCTCGCCACCGGAGATCCTGAACATCGCGAAGGTATCGAAGATGACGGTGCAGGAAGTGTTCAAACGCCTCAAAGTGGCAGGCCTGGATTCGATGCCCGGAGGCGGCGGCGAGATTCTCGATGACGAAATTCGCACCGCGATCAGTCCCCTGAAATGCAAGACGGACGATTGGTTGATGGTTCATCGCGAAGCCCATCAGTTGAACATGCGTACCACTGCAACCATGATGATTGGGGTCGGTGAAAACATTCATCACCGGATCCGCCACCTTCAGCGGCTTCGCGATCTTCAGGACGAAACCGGCGGGTTCACGGCGTTCATTCCCTGGACCTTCCAACCCGAGAACACGGAGCTTGCCCAGCGCAATCTTCCGGAAGTTACAGCGGCGGAATATCTGCGTCTTCTTGCACTCAGCCGGATATATCTCGACAACTTCCAGAATGTCCAGGTGTCCTGGTTGACCGTCGGTTTGAAGGTTGGGCAGGTCGGCCTGCGATTCGGCGTCAATGACATGGGCAGCATCATGATTGAGGAAAATGTCATCAGTGCCGCCGGTGCCCGGCACCGAGCCAACGATAGCGAGCTCCGCCGCATCATCGAGGATGCGGGTTTCCATCCCCGCCAGCGCACAACTCTGTACGAACGCTACGTAAACTGAATTACGTTGCGCCCTTCTGAACGAAAGTGCCCAGCGCGAACACTCCGAAGAGCATCGCGTTGTAAGAAGTATGGACGATAAAGGATGGGATGAGGGAATTCGACCGGTAACGAATAAACGATAGGACGTAACCCACCAGAAAGATCAGAGCAATTCCAGCCCAGCTACCCCACAGTTGGGGAATATGCAGCAACGCAAAGAGCGCCGCTGTCGTGGGTACTGCCGTTCCGGGCCCGCCGATGTCCGACAGCACCTTGAACAGAAATCCGCGGAAGATGACTTCCTCAAAGAGTGGAGCCACTCCAATTCCAAAGATAGCGAATATGTACATCGCGCTGGTCGAGGACAATAGCCGCTCGATCGGCGGCTGCGAACTTGGCGGGAAGAATGACGAAACGATCAGAACACTGATCGCCAGCGTGGCCCCCAGTGCCATCAGAAAGCTGTTGGGAAACTCATAATTCCGAAACCAATGAATGGTTTCGAGGAAGGGTTGCCGGTGCACCACCTTAATGAGGAAAGCGATGAAGCCGACGAGGACCACGTTGAGCACACCTTGAAGCAAGACCTGATCCACAGCTGTCAGGTCGGCGACCTTCAGCGCAGGATTGAATATCTGCCAGATGCGAATGAAGCTGTACGGCAGCAGGAGTACCGTCAAAAGGAAGAAGACGGCGAAAACCACAATATCGACGGCAGACCATGGACTCCGTGGTGCGGCCGGTTCGATTTCCGGCTCCGGCCCCGGATCGGGTTCGGGTAGTGAATACATCGTCACTTGATTTCCAATGATCCTTTCAAGGCTGCTGCAATCAATGGAACCATGATCTCATGGTGGCCGGTGAGAGCAATGGCCTGACCTGAATTCTGTGTGGGTCGCTTCAAGACATTTTGAGTTGGACGGTAATGCTGGATGAAGTCGAGATTGGCTGTCGTGAATTCCTCGAGCCGATGTCCCAGATTCCGGACCACGGACACTGCTTTGAGAAACACCTCCGGCAAAACTACAGCCGATCCGACATTCAGGAAAACTCCGCCGCTGTCGAGCTCTGTAGTCATGGTACAGAAGAGTCGAAAATCGCGGTAAGTTGCTTCTCCCAATGCTTTACCCGACGTTCCAGGGTGGGCATGAATGATATCGGTCCCGATGGCCACGTGAACCGTTACCGGAATGCTGCGGGAGTATGCTTCGGACAGAATGCTTGCGGACCGGTGGCCGAAGCCAATGGCCTTATCCTCGCCGGAGTTAATAAAGCTGCCGAGGCCCTCGCCCATTCCGATTTCGTCAACGACCGATTTTTCGATGGCGGCATTCATGTATTCGCCAGTCTCCCGAGCCATTCCAAAACGGCCCTCGCCGATCTGTTCTTCGACTTCCTCAGAAGTGGCCCCGCGCAGCGCAACTTCGAAATCATGAATGGCCGCTGAGCCGTTCATCGCGATGCCGGTGACAAATCCGGATTGCATCAGGTCGTTGATAACCGGTCCGAGCCCCACTTTGATGACGTGGCCGCCCAGGCCCCAGATAATCGGTTTGGCGGAAGCACGCGCGTACAAGATCGCCCGGATCAGGGCTCTCAGGTTGTCGCCGGCCAGGACGTGCGGCAGTTTTGCCATGAAGCCCAGAATGTTTTCGGAGCCGTCCATCGGTTTCCCGAACATGGCGGCGCTCACTTTGCTTTTTCGAGTTTCAAGGGGATACGTGGAGATCCCGTCAAAGTTGAGAGGATTGAGGCGATAGCGGGAATCCACAATCAATCCGAAGAATAGATTTTGGGGAACAATTCACGATCGATAAGATCGCAGATGATATGGCCCAAAAGGAGATGCGTTTCCTGGATTCGGGGTATCTGACGGCTCGGCACACTGAAAAGAACTTCCACATGGTCTTTTAGCTTGCCTCCCGTTTCACCTGTGAAGCCGACAGTAAACAGTCCTTTGGACCGTGCCAGGCCGGCCGCTGCGATCACATTCGGAGAATTGCCACTTGTTGATATCCCAATCGCGATATCGCCGGCGCACCCCAATGCTTCGATTTGCCGGGAGAAAATTTTTTCGTATCCGTAATCGTTACCGAGTGCGGTCAGGATCGACGTGTCCGTGGAAAGTGAAATGCCTGGAAGTGCCGAGCGATCCGGTCCGAAACGCCCGACCAGTTCCGCAGCCAGATGCTGGGCATCGGCCGCGCTGCCGCCATTTCCAAAAAACAAAACCTTGCGGCCATTTCTCAAGCCAAGGGCGATGCTTTGGGCCACTTGTACGATTCGGTCTCTGTTGGCTTGAAAGAATTGGGACTTTACCCGGAGGCTTTCAGCGACGAACTGTTCGATGAGTTGCGCTGCGTCCGTCATTAGTCCTGGTCCAGGGTTAACGCGGGTGAACTTGGTTTGGAGAGGATCTGTGCCAGAGCCTGTCCGGTATAAGATTTCTTTGATCGCGCCACTTGTTCAGGAGTTCCTGCCGCCATCACTCGGCCGCCATGGACGCCGCCATCCGGTCCAAGATCGATCACCCAATCCGCGGTTTTAATCACGTCGAGATGGTGCTCGATAATGATTACCGTGTTGCCGAGGTCTGTCAACCGGCACAACACATCGAGAAGCTTTTTGACGTCGTCGAAATGCAGCCCGGTAGTGGGTTCGTCGAGGATGTACAGGGTCTTGCCGGTGGCTCTCCGGCTGAGTTCCTTGGCGAGCTTGATTCGTTGCGCCTCACCGCCCGAAAGCGTGGTGGCGGGCTGGCCGAGACCGATATATCCAAGTCCGGCGTCCACAAGTGTTTGCAGCTTGGAATGAATCTGGGGAATGCTGACGAGGACGTTTAACGCGTCGGCTACCGTAGAGTTCAGCAGGTCCGCAATGGACAAGCCTTTGAACTGAATTGCGAGCGTTTCACTGTTATAGCGCTTTCCACGGCACACTTCACACGACACATAGACGTTTGGGAGAAAGCTCATTTCAATCTTTCGGAGTCCGTCCCCCTGGCAGGCCTCGCAGCGTCCGCCCTTCACGTTGAAACTGAAGCGTCCGGCTTTGTATCCGCGCGCGCGGGATTCCGGCAGCATCGCGTAAAGCTCACGGATCGGCGTGAAGACCCCGGTGTAAGTCGCGGGATTCGACCGTGGCGTTCTGCCGATGGGTGACTGATCGATCTCGATGACCTTGTCGATGAACTCCAGGCCTTCGATCGCTTTGTGTGCGCCCGGCTCGTCCAGCGCGCGATAGATGTTGTGTGCCAGAGCCTTGTAGAGGATTTCGTTCACGAGCGTCGACTTGCCTGAACCCGAGACGCCTGTCACTACGGTCATCAGGCCGACCGGAAACGACACATCGATGTTCTGCAGGTTATGTTCCGCCGCGCCGCGCACCACGACCGCCTTGCCATTGGCCAGCCGCCGCTTGTGCGGCACCGGAATTTCCTGCCGACCGGAAAGATAGTGTCCCGTCAGGCTGGCTTCAGTTTGAGCCACCGTTTCGGGAGAACCGGAGGCTACAAGATTCCCGCCTTCAGTTCCGGCACCGGGTCCGAGGTCGATGACGTAGTCTGCACGCCGTATGGTCTCTTCATCGTGCTCGACGACCACGACCGTGTTGCCGAGGTTGCGCAACTCTTCGAGCGTAGCTAATAACCGGGCATTGTCCTTGTGGTGAAGACCGATCGAAGGTTCATCCAGAACGTAGAGAACCCCGCGAAGCTTCGATCCGATTTGGGTGGCGAGCCGGATGCGTTGGCTTTCACCGCCCGAAAGCGTATTGGCCGTGCGATCGAGGCTCAGATAGTTCAACCCGACGGCATCGAGGAATTCCAGCCGGTCGCGAATCTCGCGGATGATGCGTCCGGCGATCAATTCTTCGCGGGAACCGAGCTTCAGATCCGCGAAGAATTTCAGAGCATCGTTTATCGGCCAGGAAACCATTTCGGCGATGGAGCGATCCGCAACTTTCACTGCGAGGCTCTCGGGTCGTAAACGGGCGCCCCGGCACGCCGCACAGGGCTTGGTCACCATGAACTGGGACAGGTCGTCGGTGGCGAGACTCTCCTGGTCGTAGTAGTGATTCAGCAGATCGATAATGCCCTCGGTCCGTTTCCCTCGTTCCTTGATGCCGTAAAAGATCGCGTTCTGAACCTTTGCCGGCAACTGTTCGAACGGCACCGATAAGTCCGCTCCGAGCTGTTCCGCGATCCTGACCATTTGACCCTCGAAGTCCTCATCGAACCAGCCATTCGCCAGCGCCAGACCTCCGTTGAGCAGCGGCCGCGCCGGATCGCTTACGATACGGGCGGGATCGAAGTCCTATTTCATGCCCAGGCCGTTGCACACTTCGCACGCGCCGTAGATGCTGTTGAAGGAGAACGTTCGTGGCTCGATAGTGGGAATGCTCACGCCGCAATCGACGCATGCCATCTTTTCCGAATAGAGACGCTCCTCGCCGTCTACCACTGCGACGAGTACGATGCCCTTGGCCAGCTTGATCGCTTGCTCGATGGACGCCTCGAGGCGTTTCTCGACATCTTTCTTCATCATCAGGCGATCGACGACGATTTCAATCGAGTGATTCTTCTTCTTGTCCAGTTCGATCGGCTCGTCCAGATTGTGAAGCACGCCGTCAATGCGCCCGCGCACATAGCCTGTCTTGGCCAGCGCCTGAAGCGGTTTCTTGAATTCGCCTTTCCGTCCGCGAACGATCGGCGCCAGGATCATCACACGTTCGCCTTCAGGGAGAGCCTTCAGATGGCGCACGATTTGATCGGGCGTCTGCTTGGAGATCGGTTTACCGCATTGGAAACAGTGCGGTATACCAATGGAGGAAAACAGCAGCCGGAGGTAGTCGTAGATTTCGGTCACGGTGCCGACGGTCGAACGCGGGCTCCGTGTGGCTGTCTTTTGCTCGATCGAAATCGCAGGCGAAAGCCCTTCGATGGAATCCACGTCCGGTGGTTCCAGGCGATCGAGAAACTGCCGGGCGTAGGCCGAAAGCGATTCGACGTATCGGCGCTGTCCTTCGGCGTAAAGCGTGTCGAAGGCGAGGCTGGATTTTCCGGACCCGCTCAGACCCGTAATGACAGTGAGCCGGTTGCGGGGAATTTCCACATCAATGCTCTTGAGATTGTGCTGCCGGGCGCCGCGGACCGTAATATTTTCAATCGTATGAGGCATTTGTTTGCGATTTCGCGCGTATGAAAACCCCCTATTCTAGCGCATTTACCCCATCAATTCCCAGCGGGTAGCCAGATCCTGGTACAGGTTTTCCAAGGTGACTTTCAACTCGGCATAACGCCGGTGTGTGGACTCCCAATCGGTTCCGGTCGCCGGGTTCTGAAAGGACAGCTCCAGGTCGGCCAGCTCAGCCTCGATTGACCCAATTTTCTCTTCCAGTTCTGCGACTTCCCGCTGCAACTGTTCCCGCTTGTTTTTGCTCAGAGCGCTCGATTTTTCTTCTCGCAGAGGCGCTCCACGAGCGCCCGGGCGGTCATCAACCGCCCCTGCAGTTCGATCTTCCTCCAGCCACTCCTCAAACGCGCTCAACCGATCGAACACATGCGCTCTGCCCGCCTCGATATACAGCAAATGAGTTGCAATCTTCTGCACCAGGAACCGGTCGTGGGTCACAAACAGTATGGTTCCGGGATATTCCCCAAGCGCTCCTTCCAAAGCTTCCCGGGACGAAATATCCAGGTGATTCGTCGGCTCGTCCAGCGCCAACAACTGGGGCGCAAGATAGATAATCCTGGCCAGCATCAGGCGCGACTTTTCCCCGCCGCTCAGCTGCTCGATCTTCTTGAAAACATCCTCGCCGCTGAATAAAAACTGCGCCAGATAGGAGCGTAGCTCTCCATCCGCCGCCAGAGAATCCAGTGCCCGGATCTCCTCCAGCACCGTGTTTTCGGGAATCAGATCCGAAAGCTGCTGGTCGTAATATCCAACATCCAGTGCTTCGTTCCATTCGAGCTCGCCCTCGACGGGGGACCGCGAGCCAATCAAGGTTCGCAGCAACGTGGTTTTTCCCGAGCCGTTGGCGCCCAGGATCGCCCAGCGTTCGCCGCGCTGTACTTCAAACTCGATGGACTGCACTAGTGGGGTCTCCGAGTAACCGATACTCAGATTCCGCGCGGTCAGCACGTATCGCCCGCTACGCTCCACCGGCATGAACCGAAACTTCGCTCGTGTCGATGACGTCTTCGGCTTTTCTATCGGCTTTACCCGGGCCAGCAATTTCCGCCGGGATTGAGCCTGCTTCGTCTTTTGTCCGGCAATGTTGCGCCGAATGTAGTCTTCCTGTTTCTCGAGCCATTCGTTCTGCAGCTTCCACTCTTTCTCCTGCCGGGCCAGACGTTCGCCGCGCTCCTTCAAGTACGCCGAGTAATTGCCCCGATAGTCCTGGGTCCTGGCGTCCACGACCTCGATGATGCGGTTGGCCACGCGGTCCAGGAAGAATCGATCGTGCGAGACCACAACCAGCGTTTTATCGGTTTCCTTCAAAAACTTTTCGAGCCATTCGATGGAGCGAATATCGAGATGGTTCGTCGGCTCGTCAAGGAGCAACAACTCTGCGTTCGAGAGGAGCAGTTTGGCCAGCGCCAGCCGATTTTTTTCACCTCCGGAAAGTTCACGGCTTGGACGATCCATCGCTTCCTTCGAAAATCCGACGCCGAGCAGCGCAGATTCGGTACGCGCCCGATAGCTGTATCCGCCCTTCAATTCGAATTCGTGTTGAAGCCGTGAATAGCGATCGAGAACGTCCGGCGGAGGTCCGGATGCGATGGCGTGCTCCAGCTCGCGCATCTCCCGTTCGGCCGCACGCAGATGATCGGAGGAACGCAGGCCTTCTTCGAGGACCGATGTTCCTTCGTGGAAATCAGGAATCTGGTCCAGCGTGCCGATCTGGAGTCCGGACTTGCGAGTTACAGTCCCGGTATCGATTTCGTGAACGCGGCCGATGATCTTGAGAAGCGTTGTTTTCCCGGCACCGTTCGCTCCGATGAGGCCGATTTTTTCGAATGGATTGATTTGAAAGGAGACGTCTCGAAGGACGGTCACAGAACCGAATGCCTTCGAGACGCCGTTCAGTTGTACAAGCACAGCCGTAACGGCGGTCTGTCACCGCCTGTAATCACGCGGCCTTTCTCGTCGCCGTCGCCTTGCTTGGATCTTTGAGGACTTCGAGCGCCTTCTTCAGCTGCCGATCTTCTTCGGGTTGAGTCTTCACGGGCGGTGGAGGAGCCTGATCGTCGTTAGGATCGAGGTTTTCTTCCTCGGTCTGTTGGACCTCAACCGTCGGTCGAATTCCGGAGTCCTGCGGTTCGACCTGCTGAATCTCCTTTCCCGAAGGCGTGTAATATTTAGCCACCGAGAGGAGCAATGCCCAGCCATCCTCCATAGGAATGAGCTTTTGGAAGGATCCGGTTCCGAACGTCTTCAAGCCCACGAGTTGACCACGGCGGTTATCTGCAATCGCTCCGGCCACGAGTTCTGAAGCACCCGCAGTACCCTGATTCACCAGGACGACCATAGGAGCCTTGGTCAGGGTGTCCTTGGGATTGACGGCAATCACTTGCTTCTCGAATTTCTGTCCCTGAAGGTAGCCAATCGTGCCGGTATCCAGGAACAGATTGGCCAGGGCCTCCCCTTCCTTTTCGTCGCCGCCGGCGCAGTATCGCAAATCGAGAACTACGCTAGTGGCGCCCTTCTTGAGCAGACCGTCGAGTTGTCTCTTTGCGTCGAGAGCTTTGCCTGCACCAAGGTATGGAATCTTCAGATACGCGACATTGCCTTCGAGCATTTTCGCCTCGATCGGTGGAACCTGCATCACCTGCCGGGTTAACGTTACCATTTCCGGTTCCGCGCGCCGCCGCCGGATCACTGAAAGCGTGACGGGCTTTCCTGCAGGATTGGCGAGAACTGCGTTGATTTGAACCAGGTTCATCTCCCGTGTAGTTACGCCATCGATGGATTCAATCATGTCGCCTGTCGTCAGGTCGGCTTTGGCTGCCGGTCCTCCCGGAATCGCAGAGACAATAACGGGATAGCCAAGCCTCACGATTTTCGAAAGAACGATACCGACGCCTGCGGTTTTTTGTGGATTGTAATCCTTGTAGAACGCGACATCCTTGGGAGAAAGGTAACCTCCGTAGGGATCCACGTTCTCGATAAGACCGCGAATAGCACCAGCAACGGCGTCTTTGATGGAGGGATCATCTACATAGTCATTCTGGATCCGGCTCAGGACCTCCATAAAAATCGATAGCTGTTGGTACGATCCGTTTTGGGCGCTGACACGGCCAAGCATGCCGCCGATGATGGCGTAAATGACAAGGACGGAAGAGAGCAGCAAAATCGCGTACTTACTCTTCGAATTCAATGCGAACCTCCAGGGGAGCACAAAGTAAATTCAATTATAGCTCGGTAACCACGGGCGCTATCATGAAAATATGCGGGTTATGGCTCTTGATGTTGGCGACAAAACCATTGGAATTGCCATCAGCGATGCGTTGCTGCTGACGGCCCAGCCCCGCCCGACCATTCGTCGAAAGGACGTGAAAACCGACCTCGAGGCGCTGCGCCGTCTTACTGAAGAAAACGAAGTTCACGAAATTGTTGTCGGCCAACCGTTGCACATGAGCGGACATCAAAGCCCTCAAAGTGAAAAGGTTGCTCGTTTTGCTGAGCAGATCCATAAAGTATTGGACATCCCGGTGGTATTTTGGGATGAGCGGCTGACGAGTTTCGCGGCCGAGCAGCACCTGGAAGAAATGGGTCTGAATTGGCGAAAGCGCCGCGAGCAAGTCGATAAAATTGCTGCCATGATCATTCTTCAGAATTACTTGGATAGCCGACCCGGCCGGCCCGCATGAAGCGACTGATTCTGTTACTTCTCGCGTTTGCCATTGGCCTCGGCGCCGGACTCGCTTTCTATGTCCGCAAGGAGTTGCGAACGCCCGGAAACCCGCCCCAGGGTCTCATTTTGGAAATCCCTCGGG
>QHXD01000141.1:3343-15321 GCA_003223895.1 Acidobacteriota bacterium | reverse complement strand
CGGCCACTCTTCTCCCGAACGGCAAGGTGTTGATCACCGGGGGAAGGCGCGACGGATTGACCAGCGCAGAGCTCTTCGACCCGGTTACCGCTACCTTCAGTTCAACCGGCGAAATGGTCATTCCCGATGGGGGAAGTCTTGATCGCCGGTGGTCAGTTACCCGGCGGCAGTGGTGCCGCCGGTACCGACCTTTATGATCCCGCGACCGGCAAGTTCTCTGCGGCAGAAGACATGACCATCGGCCGCCATTCGCACACGGCCACTTTGCTCCCCGATGGTACTGTTCTGATCGCCGGAGGCTACAGCGTTTGGCTTTGGCCTAATCCTAGTGGGAGCTCCAGCGCCGAACTGTACGTCCCGCGTTTGCTCACGCCCCCTCTAGTCGTTAATGACTTGCGATTCGACTTGACGGTTGTCACTGCTGGCGCTTCTTACTCCGTCAACATTTCCGGCTCCGGCCTAATCGCAGAGACATTTTTCGATGTTCGCTTCACTAGTCCGGGGAATAATGCCTCAGTCGTCTTGAACTGGCAAAGAGGGCCAGCAGCGAGCCATGCCGTACCTGTTGGTACGGCGTCGGGAAATTGGACGATCAATGGTGTCCGCGCACATCAAATCGAAGCGGATCACACCAGTAGTTTCGTCGCAGTTTCGGCAACGATAAGTGTCTCCTTGACATTGATTTGTGCCCTTTCATGACAAGCACCGATTCGAACTCTACAATCGAAAGGCGCGATATCAGGCTTCGTGGATGCCGAAGGCGGTGAAGTAACGCTGATCTGCGGCTACGTCTCGGACGTTGACGGTGCGCATGTCGGCAAGTCTTTTCGCAAAATACTCATTGCCTGGTCTTTTATGTAGGGTTTATAAAACTCCACGCACCCTCAAACCCAACCGAAAGGACACACTCTATGATCAGCAAACAAGACTTGATCACCCAAGGCAAGTCCGCGAACAAACAAGACCCGACTTCCATACAAAGAAGGACTTTGATTAGCGCAGGGCTGCTTGCTCTGCTTTCGTCGCCTCGACGAGCGATAGCCGAAGGAGAGGATGGACAAACCGGCAATCCTTTCATCGTTCTGCTAAAAGGAATCTATCAGCCGGTCCCCGCAGGTCACGGCCCCAATCTCGGCTTGTCGTCGGTGAACCTGAGTGATGGCACGTACTCTAAGACAAAGATCTACCCTGTCTTCAAAGCGCCAGGGGGTACGAACGGCGAGAACTCCGACGATGATGCTATCGGCACTTTCTACGTGTCACTCGCAACGTTTTTGTGTGCCTACGACCTCCCTGGTGGTGCGATTGCGATGCAGTTCCTCAACACCAGTGCCGGTTTCACTCTGATAGTACCCGATGGGAGGGGTGGGCAGTTTGACGAAGGAACTTTTGAACTGGCAATCCTGGAAGCAACCGGGATTTACAGGCGTTTTAAAGGTGGTCATAACCACATGGTGGATAGACTGCATCAGCTGAAAGCTGGTCCGCCCTTCGCAGGTTTTCCGTCGTCCGGCTACAATGAATTCTGCTTCTGCATCATCAGCCAGTATCAGTTCCCATAAGCGCGAGGGTCCGACGCGAGAATACGCCCGCGGCAAGGCGCTCACACGGGCAGCCGCGGGTTGTGGCGAGGGTCACCGCGTGCGCCGTGGAGCGTCCAGAGGATCCCGCGCTGAGATTGCGGCCAAGCTCGGCATGAGCAGGCGGACGGTATCGCGGTTGTGGCGCTAACGAAAGAGGCCCGGATTGCTCCGGGCCTCTTACCTAGTCCGAGGATAGCCAGTTTTTGTACGCTCGTACAAAAAGGGTCATGGTGTGGGCGGTATCGCTGTCGGATGACGTCTCTTATTAGGAAAGGACGTGTGTGTCTGCCGACTACCCATTGAAAGAAATCGAGCTGAACCGTCTGACAAACGAAGTCCTGGCCAAACTTCCGCAGTTTCGCATTATCGACAAGGTGACAGTCATCCGCGCCTGCCAGCACATGGCGTTTGTGACTCATCCGGAGCTTAGATACCGGCATACCAGGAGTAGCCGTGTTCCGCGCCCTCCGATCCCTGTCCTTTGCCCCACTCCCGGGCAGTATCGGTGACCGTAATTGCTGTGATGTATTTTAGATGCTTGTAGCCGAGCTGCCGCTCGACGCGCAGCCGGACCGGCGCTCCGTGCGCAACGGGCAGGTCCTGCCCGTTCATGCTGTAGGCCAGCAAAGTTTGCGGATGCCAGGCATCGGCCATATCGAGGCTGTCCCACCATCCATCGACGCAATTAAAGAAGACATACCGGGCCTGCGGCTGAACTCCGGCGGCATTCAGAACAAGCGAGAGCGGAACGCCTGTCCACTCGGCAATTGCCGACCAGCCATATTCGCATACGTGTTGCGTGATCTGCGTGCGTGAAGGAAAACCTCGAATGTCGGCGAGCGAGAGTTCCACCGGGCGCGCCACGAGGCCGTCCACGATGAGCCTCCAGTCGCGGAACCCTTGCTTCATGTCGCGCTGGTAATCCGGGTCTTCAGGTAAGGTCGTGTTGAGCGCTGGAAAATTCGTCGAGATCTGGGCTCGATCAAACTCGCGCGCGAGCGGCTGCTTGCGAAGCAACAGACGCTGCGCTCCGAATGTCAATGTGTGGCCAATACCCAACACGCCGCCGTGATCGGGCGGAACCAGGCCATACCGGCCCGCCAGAAGAGCCGCAACGCCCGAACCCGCGGCTACAGCGGCACCCAGCACAGTCTGCACAAATGTTCGGCGAGGGATCGACCTGTTCATAAGCGCTCCTTTGTTTCCATCCGGCCCGGCCGACCCAGGATCATGCCCCGTATCCGGCTTCGGAATCCGGACAGATATACCATTGCGACGTGGCCAAATACGAAGAGAAGAAGAACATCGGTAACCAGGAAGTGAATGGTCCTCGAAGATTGGTGTCCGCCAAGTGATGACACCAGGCCCGGTAGTAGTGCCGCTATCGCCGGGGACATTGCGAGGCCCGTCGCGATCATCAGCGGAAAAAGCACAAAGACAACCGCGAGGTACGCCCAGCGCTGCGACATGGTGTATTTCCTGGAGTCGTCTGAGAAACGCCGAGAGGCGATCCCGGAAAGCACATATATGGATCCGTTCAGCACGCTAATCCATGCGGCCAGAAAGTGCAGACTGCGGCCCCATCCGGTTTGATACAGGTTCAAGGGAAGCGGGAGTTCGATCCAGGCAGGACTTCCAAACGCTCCGGTCTCTCCCCAATATAGTCTGGGATGGGCGAGGAGAATCGCAGCGCCGCTTACGACCAGCGCCAGGAAGACAAAGCTGTTGAGCCAATGCGTCACCCGCACCAGAAGACTGTGCCGGACAGCGTCGTCGACAACCTCGGATATCACGTCTCCAGGCGTCCGCAAGGGAGCAATTTCCGGCATTCTCACAGCAGGACGATATCATGAAATCTGATCCCGATCATCGCCCGCCGGGGCTACGGTTTGAAAAACCATGGAGAGACAGCATGACAGATTCACTCGTACCGCAGGGCTTCGATCGGATCGAGTGACGCCGCTTTACGCGCGGGATAATAGCCGAAGAAGATTCCCGTCGCGGCCGCGAAACTGAAGGCCAGCGCGGCTGCCTGAACCGATACGAGGGTTGGCCACCCGAGCAGCCGCGCCACAGCGAGCGAGAGCAGCGCGCCAAACACGACGCCGATGATCCCGCCGAACATACACAGCATCACGGATTCGGCGAGGAACTGCATCCTTATATAAGAGCCGCGTGAACCGATCGCCATGCGTATGCCGATTTCACGTGTCCGTTCGGTAACGGACACGAGCATGATGTTCATGATGCCGATGCCGCCCACGACCAGCGACACGGCGGCGATGCTGCCCAGCAGGAGTGTCATGACCAGAGTCGTCTGTTGCGCGGCATCGGCGATTTCCGTGAGATTATTGACGCGGAAGTCGTCGGGTCCGCCCGGTGGAATCTTGTGCCGTTGCCGGAGCAGATCCGCGATCTGGGCCTGCGCCACACTGGTCGAGTCGGCGTCGATCGCCGACACACTCGCGCGATTGATGGACAGAATGGCCTGGCCCTGCATTTTCTTCTGAACCGTGGTGTACGGCATCATGGCGACGTCGTCCTGATCCGTACCCATCGCCGACTGTCCTTTCGCCGCCAGCACCCCGACGATTCGATAGGGCAAATTGCGCACTCGAATGGTCTGGCCGATGGGATCGGCGTCGCCGAACAAGTTCACGGCGACGGTTTTCCCCAGAACGATGACGCGCGCGGCGGACTTCACATCGCTTTCGGCGAAGAAGCTGCCCTGATCGATCTTCCAATCGCGAATCTCGAGATACCGCTCGTTGGCGCCTTCCACACGCGTCTGCCAGTTCTGATTGCCGGCGATGATCTGCGCCGACGAATTCACTACGGGGGAGGCCACTTTGACCGTCGGTACTTCGTTCTGGATGGCTTCAACGTCGGCTTCGGTAAGCGCGACGCTTTGGTCGGACGTTCCGCGCGCGCCGCTCGCACCTCGAGGCGCTGCAGGCATGACCTGCAGGACGTTCGTACCCATGCTGGACATCTGGTCCTGCACCAGCTTCGAGGCACCCTGACCCACGGACACCATCGCGATCACCGCGGAGACGCCGATCACGATTCCCAAGGTTGTCAGCATGGTTTGGATTTTGTTTTTGCCGAGAGCCTGAAACGCCATTTGAGTAATGTCGCGAAACTTCATGATGCCAACTCCTCCCCGCGTCCGCCTTCTTCGCAAATCCGGCCGTCGCGGAAACGGACGATGCGATCCGCATAAGCAGCAATGTCCGGTTCGTGCGTGATGAGCACGATGGTGATTCCGTTTTCCCGATTGAGACCCTGAAAAATGTTCATCACCTCTTCAGAAGTCCTGGTGTCCAGCGCGCCGGTCGGCTCATCGGCCAGAATCAGCGACGGCTCGTTCGCCAACGCGCGGGCCAATGCCACGCGCTGCTGCTGGCCGCCGGAGAGCTGGTTGGGCAGGCTGCGCTCCTTCTCCGCCAGTCCGACGCTGGCCAGAGCGAGGCGGGCGCGCCGCTGGCGTTCGGGAACCGGCAGACCGGCGTAGACCATGGGCAGCATGACGTTATCGAGAACCGAGGTACGTGAAATCAGGTTGAACGACTGAAACACGAATCCGATTTTCTGATTTCGAATGTCGGCGAGTTGATCCTTCGACAGCGTCGCAACATCGATGCCATCGAGTAAATAACTTCCGTTCGTAACCCGGTCGAGACAGCCGATGATATTCATCATGGTGGACTTGCCCGACCCTGACGGCCCCATCACGGCTACGAACTCGCCTTTCTTCACCTCGAATGACACACCGCGCAACGCGTGCACTTCGACTTCGCCGGTGTTATAGACCTTGTGGGCGTCTTCAATCCGGATCACGGTTGGGCTCATCGTCCACCTCCTCGCGGGCCGCCGCCAATGCCGCCGGCGCCGCCGATGCCCGGCATGCCAAACGACAGACTGCCACCTTGCCGCTGCCCCGCGCTGCTATTGGCGGCGGCTGGTTTCTTCGACAGGTCGCCGGTGACCACGTCCGCGCCTTCCGCGATGTCGTCCGCGACGATTTCCGTGCGCGATCCATCGCTGATGCCGGTGCGTACGGTCTTCGGCTGCGGCTGTCCGTTTTCGTCGAGAATCCAAATCGTGCTGCCGTGCCGGCCTTGCGCCTGTCCAGCCTGTCCAGCTTGTCCGGCTGCGCCGTCCGGCGTGAAGCGGAACGCCGCATTCGGAACGGTCAGGACATTGTCTTTGCTATCGACGGTGATCGTGAGGTTCGCCGTCATGCCGGGCCGCAGTTTCATCTCGGGATTTGCGACTCCAATGATGACGCTGTAGGTAACGACGTTCTGAACCGTCTGAGGCTCGAGACGGATTTCCGCGATCTTGCCGCGGAATACGTCATTAGGATAGGCGTCTACCGTGAATCGAACGTTGGCATTGTCGTTCAGTTTGCCGATGTCGGCTTCATCGACACTGGCCTTCACCTGCATCTGCGTGAGATCGTTCGCGATCGTAAAAAGGACAGGCGCCTGCAGGCTGGCGGCGACGGTCTGTCCCACGTCCACATTGCGGGAAATCACGACGCCGTCAACCGGGGAGTAGATCTTTGTCATATCCATGCTGATTTGCGAGCGCTCGAAGTCCGCCTTCGATGCCACCACGTTCGCCTTGGCAGAATCGATCGACGCCTGCCGCGAGCGGATCATGGTCTGAGCCTGTTGAAGCGCAGCCTGAGCCTGCTGCAGCTTTGCGTCGGAGGAGTCGAAGTTCGTCTTCGCCGTGTCGAAATCATTCTTCGAGACCAGGCCGTGACTGTCGAGCTCCTGCGCGCGCTCAAACATCAATTTCGCGTTTTGCAAGGCAACTTCGGCGATACGGACATTGGCTTCGGCTTGTGCGACGCTGGCCTGCTGGTTCAGCAGATCGGCTTCAGCCGAGTGGACCTGCGCGTCCGAGGCCGCGACATGCGCCTGCGCCGTCGTCACCTGCGACGCAGCCGGACGCGCGTCGAGCGCCGCCAGCAGTTGTCCTTTCTTGACCACCGCGTTGTAGTCGGCATAAAGAGCGGAGACCTGCCCGGAAACCTGGCTGCCGATCTGGACGGTGCGAAGCGCTTCAAGTGTGCCGGTCGCTGAAATCGTGTTGGAAATCGAAGCGCGCTGCACTTTTGCGGTTATGAATGTGCTCTTCGCCATCCGGTCTCTTCCGAACGCCCAGAAGCTGAGCGCAATCATGAGTAGGATGCCGGAGAACCCAACGATGTATGTACGTTTCTTCCCTGTCATATTTGTGTGCCTCACCCTTTATTAGGCGGCAGCAACGTTAAGGGGGTATGAGCGGGAAGGTTACAGTTGTAAGAGAAGTGAAAAGAATTGTTAAGGGAATGTAAGACCTGCAAACCGGCGTTATGATCGCTTCATGTCCGCCGAATCATATGACGCCGTGAAAACGCGGCTGCTCGTCGTCGATGACGATAAGAAACTGTGCCGGCTGATCAAGGACTACCTCGAGCCGCTCGGATACGACGTCGTCACCGTGCATACGGGGAGGCAAGGCCTGGAGAAAGCGCTTGCGGAAACGTTCGATGCCGTCATCCTCGACATCATGATGCCGGAGATGGACGGCCTTGAAGTCCTCCGCAAGATTCGCGCGGCCTCGCAGGTTCCAGTCCTGATGCTGACCGGACTCGGCGAGGAATCCGATCGCATTGTCGGACTCGAAATGGGGGCCGACGATTATCTTCCGAAAACATTCTCGACCCGGGAATTGCTTGCGCGCCTTCGCGCCGTCATTCGCCGGTCGCGAGTAACGGCCGAACGAACTGCGGCGGCATCGGCTTCAATGGCGGGCGAGAAGCATGAAGTCCCGATCGTGATCGGCGACCTGCACATCGAGCCGGACACGCGACGCGTCACATTGAACGACAAGCCGGTCTCACTGACGGCGGTCGAGTTCGACCTGCTGCTCGTGCTCGCGCGGGTGCCTGGACGGGTGAAATCGCGCGAGCAACTCTTGCTTGAAGTCGCCGAGCGCGACTTTGAAGCATTCGACCGCTCGATCGACGTGCATATCTCCTCGATCCGGCGCAAGCTCGGCGATGACGCCAAGTCGCCGCGATGGGTCCAGACGGTCCGGTCGGTCGGCTACCGGCTGCTCAAGCCGGGAACGGAGATCGAGGGATGAGAGCGGGGCTTTCATTGACCTGGAAGATTGCACTGCTTGCGATCTTGACGCTGGTGATGCTCACGGTCGTTCTCCTGATATTCGCCGGAGTCCAGTTCCGAATCAGCCCGGAAAATTTCATTGTCGCGCCCACGCTCAATCGTGTCCTGTCGGTTTCCGGGGAGTTAGCGCAGGATCTGGGAGAGACACCCGTCGAATCCAGGGCAGAACTGCTGGAACAGCTTTCAAAACAATACGACGTCGATTTTTACCTGGTCGATGGGAATGGCAATAGCCTGACGAGAACGCCCGCCGCGCTGCCGAAAGAAATCGTGGATGAGATCGGGCAACGATTCAGAAACGGCGGTCCCCGGCCCGCTCCCCGGCGAGCGATATTCCGCGCCACCACCGGCAGTCCGACGCGGTACTGGGTTAGCGTGCCGATCCGCTGGCGCACCGCGGATACCTCCGGCCTCACGTCGGGATACCTGGTGGTGATGTCCGATTCCTTTATCGGTAATCAATTTTTCTTTGACCCCAAGCCGTGGCTCGCGCTGACGCTGGCATTGACGATCGTGTTTGTGGGCGTGTGGCTCCCCCTCATTCGCAGTCTCACAGGCGCGATCACGGAAATGACTCACGCGACGAGCCGAATTGCCGAAGGTCAGTTTGACACGCGGCTGGAAATCCGGCGTGGAGACGAAGTCGGTCAACTCGCGTCGTCGATCAATCGGATGACGACAACGCTCGCCGGCTTCGTCAAAGGACAGAAGCGATTCCTCGCCGACATTGCCCACGAGCTTTGCGCCCCGATCGCACGCATGCAGATGGCGCTCGGCATTCTCGAGCAGCGGGCTGACGACAAATCCATCGAGTACGTCGCCGACGTTAAAGATGACGTACAGCACATGTCCGAACTGATCGACGAATTACTTTCGTTCTCGAAGGCGGGAATGCAGATCGCGGAAACGGACATCGTCCGCGTCGAGGTTGCCGATATAGTACAACGCGTCCTCGAGCGCGAAAGCCCGCCGGGGGCCCAGATTCAAGCTTCGGTGATGAAGGGCATCGCGGTCCTGGCCAACCCGGATTATCTCTTTCGAGCCATTTCGAATCTTGTCCGGAATGCCATCCGATACGCCGGGAGCGCAGGCCCTATCTCGGTCTCGGCGCATAGCGAGGGCCAGGAAACGGTCATCACCGTTGCAGATTCCGGCCCCGGCCTGCCGGAGAATTCCCTGGAAGAAGTGTTTGCCCCGTTCTTCCGTCTCGAACCTTCCCGTGGCCGCGATACCGGAGGCGCGGGCCTCGGTCTCGCGATCGTGAAAGCCTGCGTCGAAGCTTGCAAAGGCTCTGTCCGGGCCCATAACCGCCAGCCTTCGGGTTTGGAAGTCGAAATCCGCCTCCGCACCGCCTGAACGTGTGCGTGGCGAATTGCTAATGGGGCGAGAATCCTACCATTTCGACGTTTTGCCACGATGCGAAGATGCTGGTCGGACGTTCTGTGCAAGCGACATGCTCATGACCGATCCACGCATCGGCGAGGTTGGGCGCAATCAAAGTCGTCCAGCACTCATGGTAAATAGAGCCGGATAACATGACAATTCGCCACCGACACCTTCCGAAGGCGCCGTGAGAGAGCAACCGGTGCCGAGATGGCAGGTCACCAGCCTGAGCGACTGCAAGTCGGACTGTGACTGTAGGAAATATAAGAGTTCCCGGCAGGGGAACAGCCGACACATTCTGACCCGTTATGTCAACCTGGGCTTCCGCTGGCCGGGGAGCGGCGTTTCGCCGAATTTTTCCGAAAGGGAGTCGTGGAACGGGAAGGCCCAGTCCGTCCTTGTTCGTCTGCGTACCGAAGTTTACATAAAACATCGACTGGGATATCGCGGAAAGAGCCGCGAATCGTGCAAGAGCCTCTTGTTTTTCCTATCCACAGCGTGTGCAGACGGACACCATGACCAAAACGATCGGCTTGAAAAGCCGCATGGTGTCTCCCTTCAGTTGTATTGAACGTTGGGCTTTGTTTGCCGAGTAATTAAGCGCGCCGGTTACCGCTTCACAAGAAAAATCGTAAAATCTGCAATATCTGCAGAATCGTCTAATCTGAAACCGTCTATTGAACGAAAGGATTGGTCAGCCCGATGTTCTCATCGCCAGGCTGGTACGGCAGGTACTTCATTATTAACTGAAACATCTCGTCGGTCATGTGCATGCTGCCGTTCGTCCCGATAACTTCGCGGGGAGGAGAAAACGGATTGTTCGGGTTCTGCGCCGTGTTGTCATACACCGCGATGGCGGCAATCGTCGAGCCCCTGGGAATCTTCACCATCTTCGGGAACGTGTAAAAGTACTGCCATCGAAAATCCCATTTCGGGATTTTGACCAGCGGAATTGTCTTTCCATCGGGCGTGGCAGCGAATGCCTCGAAGGATTTCCCGAGCAGATGCATATGAGGGTTTAGGGTGAGCAGCGAAATGTCTTCCTGGGTGACGGTCTTCGTCGTGAACGTTTTCACGACATTCGGAGGAATGATCAGCGGGGGAATGATTTCCGAAATACCGAGCGTGCCAAGTTGCATTTCTTTCGCCGGACGAATGGGAGGCTTGTCCGTGAAGAATACGTTGAAATGGGACTGATCCTCTGTCTCGACAGGAGACGGGCCGTAATGAATGTCGCGCATAAGGAATGCGCCTTTCCTGTTCAGCTTCCAGCCGCCGATTCCTTCCGGATAACCCGCGGGCGACACGCCGCCGGGCAAATAATTCGCGACCGACGGAGTCAACTCCGGGTAGCTGCCGTCGTCGTTCAGAAGATGGATAGCGTCGTACGTGTCTTCGAGAGTTCTGACGGATTCGCGATCGACGACGTAAGGTCCTTCAAATGGGTTTTTCTTTTTCTCCTCATACTGAACGATGTGCCCATTCATGTGATGCAGCAGTTTTCTGTTGCCGGGCACGAATTCTATGGCACGCACAAAACGATCCTGGGGCATCTCATACGGGATCTTCACCACCATGAAGTGGTCGTGGTTGTCGCCGGGTATTTTCACCGGTTCGAGCAGTTTCACGACCAGGTCGGGCTTAGTGGCGGCAGAAGGCCGCGTGAATTGCGGCTGCGGCGCCAGCTTTGCCGGATCGCCTGCAGGAGCGCCATCGGCTACCCATCGCTGGATGGTTTCAATGTCGCTGGGGTTGAGAACGCGTTCGCCAATGAAGTGGGAGTAAGACGGATCCGCGGGCCACGGCGGCATGTATCGGGCTTGTGTGACGGCGGCGATGTTTTTCGCGCGCTTCGAAACGTCCTCGTAAGTCAGAAGCGGGAAGGGGCCGATCTCGCCGGGACGATGGCAGGGGGAACAATTCCTGAAGATGATCGGAGCGATGTCCTGGCTGAAGGTTGGTGCGCGATTACAGCTTGTCAGGCCACAAAGCCACAAAGGAGCGGCCGGAATGCGCCGCCCCGTTGAGTCTTTGTGCCTTCGTGTTTCAGAAATCGATGCGAGCGTTGAACGTGATTGTCCGGTTTCCTGTGGCTGTCGTGATACGGCCGAACGTCGTCGAATTGATATTGGTGTTCGGATTTCCCCATATCGGCCTGTTCAGGAAGTTAACTGCGTCAGCGCGAATCGTGAACATCTTATTTTCCGCGATCCTGATCTTCTTGCTCAATGCCATATCCAATCCTAAAGACGACGGCCCGATAATGCCCGGCATAGCGATCGCCGTGTTGCCGGTGGTCCCCGGCTCGGGATTCTTCAAGACAATGTTGCCTGACTTGTCGACCACGACCTGATTCGTAAAACGGCCAGGCAAATTTGGATCTCCACCAAAATTAGGCAGAGGCGCCTGTTTCACGGAAAGGTCGCTGAAGTACTGGACGAATCCATTCCCTTTCTCGACACCGCCGGCGCCTTTGGGGAGGCTGCCGACGACATCTGCCGTGTTCGCGGTACGGAAACCCATGGTGCCGAGCATGAACGGAGTTGCGATCGTGCCGGGAACGAATGTCAGCGGCGCGCCGCTGACCCAGGAGAAGACGGATGAAAGTTGCCAGCCTTCTACAACACGCTGCACGACGGAGGGCGCTCCGGAAAGGAACAGGCGATTGGGTCCAAACGGCAGGTCGAAGGCGCCATTTGCCTTGATGACATGGGTGCGGTCAATGCTCAGCAGTCCCTTATCGAGCCGCCGATTCCGCGGATCGCGAAGAGTCGAAGCGCCATACGTCGCGCCACTGATGAGCCCGGCATTCTGATTGTCGCCCAGA
>QHXD01000141.1:0-3220 GCA_003223895.1 Acidobacteriota bacterium | reverse complement strand
CTCCGCAGCAAACCGCCATTCGAGCCTGTAAACGACGACGTCGTGTTGATGAAGTTGGCTAAAGCGCCGACGTCACCATTGGCCAGAAATTGATTCGTCGTTGAAAGCGCGCGTAAAGCCTGCGAGCCCGTCAGCGTCGAACCGTTGACCACACCCACGCCGGTAACATTCAGCCCATTCAACAGCCTGTTAAACAAGGGCGCATTGCCACCCGCGCGCGTGACATTGAATGCGTCGAGGATGCCATTCTCGAAGATGTTGTTCTCATTCAGTTGCACAGCGCTGAAGAGCTTGCTCGCCTTGTTTCCCACCCAGCTCAGATCCAGGGTCAGGTTCTGCGCCAGTTCCCGCTGAACCGACAGGTTGAAATTCTGAATGTATGGAGTCACGCGATGATCGGCATAGCCGGTGATGTTCGCCGCTCGATTGGTGAGCGGCACTGCGCCAAAAGGCTTGGCGCCGCCCGTGGGCACCGGTATGACGTTCGCTGCGGGCAATCCGGTGAGGTCCAGATACGCCGTCGGTGAATAAGTGACATTCAACGTTTGGCCGGGAAGATTCGCGATGTTGCCGGAATAACTCAGGAAATCCGGGGCGCCGGCGTAATTGATTCCATATCCGCCACGAATGACCGTGCTGCGTTTGAACTGCGGCATGGAATAACTGAATCCAATAGATGGAGCGAAGTTGTTCCAGTCATTTCCCCAGAAGGTCCTTCCAGGATTTGGAGAACCCTTTCCGACAAACTCGGTCGTCGTGAGCTTGGTGGGATCGCATCCGACGTTGGGGTTCCACATCACATTGAAACCGGTCCCGGAGCAGCCGAATAATGCAGCGTCTCCACCATTGGTAGACTGGCCGCCTGTATACCGGCCCCCCAGACCCGTCGTGTCGTAAGGCACGCCGTATTTGTCGTAGCGCAATCCCACGTTTAACGTAAAGTCCCTGGAGAGTTTCCAATTGTCCTTGAAGTAAAGAGCCCAGTCATTTTCGTGGAGGTCTCGCTGGAAAAGAATGGTCTTGCGGTAGTCGGTCCAGTCCGTGGCCGTCGGAGAGTTCACGAAGTACTGCTCCATGATGTTGTTGATCGTTCCGGCAAGGTCTGCAAGAAGAAGTTGAGCGGTCGTGATGTCATTTGCTTGAATGCCACGGAAATTTGTCGGCGTGACGTTCACGACCGGGGTGTTGCCGACGCCCAGAGTAACAAACGGACGAGTCGTTTGCTGGCCTCCGTGGTTGAACTGATGCGAACTCGTGAACTCGAATTCAAAGCCCGTCTGGAACGAGTGCGCACCCTTCGTGAAGCTGAGCGTGTCCGCGATTTGTTTGAACGGACTGATCGATTGGCGCGGAGATGCGACACCGAATGGAGCGTACGTCATGGCCGAGCCTACACTCGTGCCGGAGGCAATCAGGCCGCCGGTGCCGCCTTGAGTGACATATACAAAATTTCCGCCGATACTTGGAAAGCTTGCGACCATTTGTTTTGCAGAATCGACAAGATCCGATTCCTTGGCGCCATTCCAGCAGCAACCCTTGTCCAATGGGGAGGTACCCTGCCAGGTATCGCGTTTCATCCCGAAGCGAAATTCGTTCAGGATCGTAGACGACCACGTCGATGTCCATGAAACCGTGTAAAAGTCAGGCACACGCTTCACGTCGCCGAATGCTCCGGACTGATAGTCGGGTAAACCGGTTTGTCCGGTGACACCCCAATCCTTTTCACGGCTCATCGTGTAGGTAAATTTGTTATTCGAGTTGAGCTGATAATCGAAACGCGTCGTGAGGTGGTTTCGGTTGGCATTCTGGCTTTGACCTGTTGCACCGTCCAGACCGGCGTGCGGTTGCTTCCATCGGATACCGGCCGTGTTCAACCCGTCGCCGACGGTGAAGTCATTGGGCAAAGGCATCCTTGTCAGCCATTGGGGACCAACCCACACGGGATCCATCCTCGTTCGATTCGGATCTCTTACGTCCGTAAATAGATTGAAGGAATTCAAAAACAATGGCGCGCCGGTGACCGGATCCGCTGCCAGCGGCTGGCCCACTTTATTCACGGAGGGTGTCGCGGAGAACACGTTTCCGTTGCGGCGCGCCGTTCCGCCCGCCGAGTCTTGCGTGAGATATCGGAAAACTCCCGCGCGCGCCTGCTCGGTTAGAACTGTCGCGAGGTAGTCCTGCTTTTCCAGAAACCGCTGGTCGTCGATAAGGACAAAAAAGAACGCCTTGTTCTTCTTGATCGGTCCGCCCAGGCGGCCGCCGAACTGATTTCGATTTTGGTAACTCTTCGGGGCGCCGGCAAGGTTCTGGAAGTATGGCTGAGCCGCGAACTTCGAGTTGTTGTTCGTGTAGAACAGCGCGCCGTGATATTCGTTGCCGCCCGCGCGCGTTCGCATTTGCACCTGCGCGGATCCGCGTCCGAGCGCCGGATCGATGTTGTTGGTGGTGATACGGACTTCTTCAACCATGTCGGGGCTGGTGTATACGGCAGAGTAAGCTCCGTTGGAGTTGTTGTACCTTCCGTCATTGGTGACGAGGCCGTCGCGCGTGGTATTCACCTGGCTGATCGGCGTTCCGCCGAAGTTCTGCACGGGCGCGCCAAATGCATTGAGCGTGGTTATAACGGCGGGTGTGGTCGCAACCAGGTCCAGCACGTTGCGGCTCGCCAGCGGCAGGTCCGTCACGACCGAATCCGGAAGGACATTTCCTACCGAAGAGGATGTGGTCGCAATCAGCGTATCCGCGGCAATCAAAACTTCGACGTTCTGTGCGGCCGCGGCTACCTGCAGCGTGAAATTCAGTCGCACCTGCTGGCCCTGGCCCAGCACGACATTGTTATAGGTCGCGGTTTGAAAGCCGGCGAGCGATGACGAGAGTGTATACGTGCCCGGCTGAAGGCTGGGAAATACGAAGTTCCCGCTCTCATTCGTGAGCCTCGTATCGGTGATGCCGGTGTTGATGTTTTTTGCGGTGACCTCAACCCCCGGAATCAGAGCGCCCGAAGCATCGGAAACCGTGCCGCTCAGGACAGCGTTGACTTGTGCGAAGACCGGGCCGCACACAAGTAACGAGAGTATCAATGTTGCTACTACTAAAGCCTTCCTCATCCTAACCTCCACCTTATTTCTATTTTTTGAGCGCACTCTATCATGTGATTCGCCATAGGGGCAAATCGTTAAGTATATGAATCATATTACGAATCTGCCGGCCTCGCTCTGGG
>QHXD01000583.1:4408-7649 GCA_003223895.1 Acidobacteriota bacterium | reverse complement strand
CGTAACCGTTGCCGCCAGTGCTGCGACACCAGCCATCCCTAACAGAGCGCTCTTCAATCCTTTCATGCTTCAAAATCCTCGTTGTGAGTTTCAGAAATCGAGCCGAAGCGCAAACTGTAACCGGCGCGGCGTGCCCGTTCCGGTCGCTCCGGCGTTCAGAATCGAAGTGATTCGCCCGAAGCTGCCGGACGAGGTGTTTCCGGAGGGATTCCCATAGATCGGATGGTTTAACAGATTGAACGCTTCGGCGCGGAAGCTGATACTCCTGCTCTCTGCCAGCGGAAAGCGTTTTTCCACTGCGCCGTCGATCTCATAGTAACCCGGCCCTCGTGCGACGTAGCGGCCGAAGCTACCCCACGTTCCCTTCGCCGGAACCGCGAACGCCGCAGGGTTGAACCAGTTGTAAATTGTCTGATTCGCAGCATAGATCGATACGCCGGGCACCAGATCCGGCCTTTGGGCGGATGCGTTGCCATCCGGCAGATCTCCGGGCTTTCTCGCCACGGTAATGTTTACGGGCAGGCCGGTTCTCGCCGTCGCAAATCCGCTGAGTTTCCATCCACCGAAGATCCTTCCAGCCGCATTGTTCTCTCCCAGCAAGTGATGACCCGGGCCAATGGGCAGCTGGTACGACGAACTCATGGTCAAGGTGTGGCGCACATCAAATTGTGTATTGCTGCGGTCACACGCCCGGCACGACATGTTTTGGATCGCAGTGGACTCACCCGCGCCGACCGAAGCATCCGTTATGGCATGCGACCACATGTATTGAGTCCGCCACAGAAAGCCGTTCGAGAGCTGACGCTGCATGGAAAACTGCAACGCGTGGAACGTGCTGTTGCCGTCATTGGTCTTCAAGCCGAAAGAACTGAAACCAGCCAGCGGCCGCTTGCCCGTGGCCGGGTCGATGCGATTCACGGTGTATCTGTCGAACAGATGATGCCCGGCACTGCCGACGAAGCCGACCTGCGTTACAAAGCCGTGTGGAAGCTGTTGCTGCAGCATGAAGTTCCAATTCTGGTACGACAGGTCCTTGCGGTCGCGGGCGATCGTCTTCGGACTCAAACCCTCCGACTGGAACTGGCTCACGAAAGGCGCGATCGGATAAGAAAGGTTCGGCACATCCGTTGACGAAAGGGCCAGACGCAGTGCCGTGCTTTCCATCGGATCGCTGAAGTCATCGTTCTGATTGGGGCCATAGTAAATTCCGTAACCTGTGCGGACGACCGTCCTGCCGTGGAGCGACTTCGGCGCCCATGCGAGACCAACGCGAGGTCCAAAGTCTCTCGTGTTGGGCGCATACCATGGCGTTCCTTGCGGACACACGCCGTTGCAGCCCTTGATGTCCACGACCACCGCGCGATTCAAGACTTCGTTCGCGACCGAGTAGTATTCGTACCGAAGACCAAGATTCAGAGTAAGGTTCGGAGTGACCTTGAACTCATCCTGGACGTAGCCCATATAGAAGGTGCGGCGCAGGCCGTGAATGCCCTCGGCTGCGTCGTCGCTGATGGAGTCCAGGTTGTTGCGAATGAAGCCGGCGAGGGTTGCAAACGAAGCCGTCGCATTGTCGATAGCGTTGCCAGAGTTGTTCAAGCGGATTCTTCGAATATCGATCCCCGTCTTGAGCGTATGACGTCCGAGAGTCATCGTCATGTTGTCGATGTAAGAGAAGGTCGTCCCGACCTCTTCGTCCAGAGCATTCGAGATTAAACCGACATAACCGGGCGTACTGATGCTGATGGGCACTGTTCCGATGGTTGGATGCCTGTAAGGCACGCGGTTGATCCCGAAGCGCGTCTCGTTGAGCAGACGTGGTGACACGATATGTTGCAGTTGCAGGACCAGATTCTGCGGCCGATTCGTGATTTCATCGATCGCCCCCGTGACGTCGGGCGTCGTGCTCTTGACGTTATCAATGCTGTATCGAATCAGTGCACTTGTGTTGTTCGAAAACAAATAGTCAAAGCGTGCCATCCCGGCGTCTTCACGAAGTGTGTTGACGGTCTGCAGCGTATACAGGTCCGTGTTCGCATCCAGCCGGGTCTGTCCGGCCGGGAAGGCATTCACGATAGGCGCCAGGGCGGGTGAAGTGGACAGCACCTGGCTCCGCACGGAAGCGCTCGGTACATTTCCGAGCAAAGTTGTGCCCAGATGCTGCCGGATTCCTTCGTAGTTTCCGAAGAAAAAGGCGCGGTTCTTCGCAAGCGGTCCGCCGAAACTGGCGCCAAACTGATTCATATGGAACGGCGGGATGGCGGAGGCGTCGAACGGCGAGCGCGAATCGAATGCATCGTTTCGCAGGAACTCGAACGCGCTTCCGTGAAACTGATTCGTTCCGCTCCTGGAAACAACGTTCACTTGCCCGCCGCCGGCAGACCCGCTCTCCGCGGTGTAGACGGCGGTGTTCACGCGAAATTCCGCAATGGATTCCAATGGTATCTGCAGCCGCGCTTCGGCCTTCTGAGGCTGCTCCTGAATGCCGCTGGCGTCGATGCCGTCGAATGTGAAGTTGTTATCGTCGCGCGACCGGCCGTTGAACCGGATGTCGCGCTCGGTACCTCCACCGGAGTTGATCGCTCCAGGGGCCAGCATCATGAGAGTCGCAAACGAGCGCCCGTTGAGCGGAACCTCACGGATCTGCGCCGAATCGATGACGGCTCCAACTTCCGCCGAGCTGCGATCGACGTCTTCCAGCGTGGTGCTCACCTGCACTTCTTCGGTAATGCCGCCGACCTCGAGGTGCGCGTCAATCGTGCGCTCCTCGCCGGTGGAAAGAACCACGCGGTCAATCGTGATTGATCTGAAGCCTTCCTTTTCCACGGTTACCTTGTAGATACCGATCGGAAGGCCCGGCATATGAAATGTCCCCGCATCGCTCGTCACGGTCCAACGCTGGAATCCCGTGCCGGAAGATTCCGCTCCGACCTTCGCGCCCTTGACGACAGCACCTGAAGCATCGGTGACCGTTCCACCGACTGACGCACGGTCCACTTGAGCTGCAAGCGGTAAAGCCACCACGAAACACATCACGAGACCTGCAATTCTCTTACGCATGGACACACCCCTTTCAAGCCTGGTTCCCATGCAATCTCGGATGTTGGTGTTATTGCTTTGTGACAGGATGGTGAAACGTTGGTGAATCGGCGGGAGGTTCAATCGGAGGCGGAAGGGGATGTAGCCAAATCGAGATGAGCCTCAGGCGAGAGTGTTCCCCTCCTGGGACAGGAGGGGTGGACGC
>QHXD01000583.1:0-4364 GCA_003223895.1 Acidobacteriota bacterium | reverse complement strand
TGCCCTTTGTGTCTTTGTGTTGACCTGTTCCAGGACGAGTAAATCCTCGCCTCACTTAATGCGTCATCGCGTAGATTATGAAATTGATTCCCATGCGGTAAGCCTGACCCGAAAATTTTTCCGGATAGCACGCGACATCCATGTGTTCCCAGGCGTCTCCCAAATCGGAGTTATAGGTGACGATTACCATCAAACGAGATTTGTCGTCTCTGATTCCGAAGATCCGCGGGACAGTATCCGTCGATGATTCCCAGGTCCGGCCGCCATAGCAGCCGTTGCTGACATTGGGAATTTGCATGACGGTGTCGATATCGAAGAACGTGTGGAAAATCTCGTCCGTCAATGGCACGGGTTCGAGCTTGCGGTCTGGAAAGACTTTCGCCATCTGTTTGGCGAAATTGTCCAGCTGGTAGACACCCCAGAAATCGTCGGCGTGCAGAAAGCCACCGCGTAACAGGAATTCACGCAGCCGCGCGGCTTCCTGGTTACTGAGCAGCATCTGGCCGGGCTCGACGATATAGAGGTAGGGGAAGTCGAAAATCTTTGGATCCATCAACTGCATCGGGTGCGGCGCCTCACGGTAGGCGTTGATCGACGTCAGCCGCTCAACACCCCAGATAAACTTGCAGTCGGAGGCGGGGTAGTCGGTGCGCCATCCTCCCCCCAGGCCGCCCTCGCCGCGCTCCAGATCCGAACACTTGAAATCCCGCAGGGGCTCGTAACGCATGGGGAAGGGACCACCCCTTTCGGGCGTGCCGACTCCCGAGTACATCACTCGCGTGTAGTAGTACTCGGGCTCCGTTCCCGGCGGTGATGTATCGGCCGATACGCGGAACAGCAGAACAACAAAAAGGAACAACAGGGAGAGCGCTTTCTTCATTGTGTTCGGATTGTGCGAGTGAAGATTATTCTACATGAGAAACCAAGACGCTGACTATCACAACGGATCTCTCCGGTTCTGCCAACATCTTCTGCACAAGTACGGACTCGCACAGGTAGGATTAAGTCCATGTTACCAACATGAACCGCGCCGTTTTCCTTTCTGACTTAACGTCTCATTCATACGGATCACGCACCCCGTCTGCGCCGCTTCGGAACGGGATCTTTTTCTTAATGGCGCAGCCACCCCTCCTGTTCCAGGAGGGGAACACCCTCGCTTCGGCTACGAGGTCTTGTGATGGCGGTGCAGGAATTTCTGCCTGATGTCGGGGCCAAATTCCTTCACGACATTGGATAACGTGTCGGTGGAGATCATGAGGATGAACTTCTCGTTCCTGTGCGACCAATCCTGAAGATTTGGCGAGTATGCGGTGGAGATCCCGACTGCCATCGCATTTCCCAGGAACTCCGGCATGTTGAATGTCAGATGCCCCGAGTCGTTGCGCGCTACCGCAATCTGGGACAATGCGCTTTCCAGCCGGAACCAGAACGTGCCGGCGCCTTGCCGGAAGTATCGAGGATCTTTGCGCAAGATCACAGGAAGGAATCCCTCGGTCATCATGTTGCCGATAATCTGGTCGGCCGAGGAACGCACGTACAGGTTGGCGTACTTCTGTATTCCCGTCCCGAACGATGCGGTTTCATCCTTGCCTGGGGTCACGAGAGTCAGTACTCCGGACCGCACGTAGGTCGGCCAATCAAACGAGTCGTGTGTAGCAATGTTGAATTTCTGTTTCGGCGTTAACGGCGCGAACGGCAAAGAAGCCTCGACTGTTCGATAGTTAGGGAGTACGCCAAAGAGGCGTTTCTCAGGCGTGGAGGCCTCGACAGAGGACGTGGCGGCCGGTCCCTCCTCGGCGCCTGATGACTGAGCGCAGGCGGGCAGTACCGTTAAAATTGTCGTGAACACTGTAACAAGTAAGGACTTAATCTTTCCGGACCGCATATATTTCTCCCAACCTGCGCTTTTCCTATTGCGTTTTACGTCTCGTCGTCTTTCCTGGTTACGGAGCTGTTAATCTTGTTCTTAGTATGCGAATCGTGGTAATCGGCGGCACTGGATTCATCGGTGGAGTGGCCGTTCAACAGCTGCACCATCAAGGACATGAACTGCTTCTGTTCCATCGCCGCCCTTCACCTTCGTTCCGGCAGATAACGGCTGAACGCAGCCGCCTGGCAGACTTCCGAGCCGAATTTGAAGAATTCAAACCGGATATCGTAGTCGACACAATTCTCGGCAGTGCCCGGCAAGCCGAAACTCTCATGTCGACGTTCAAGGGAATTGCCAAACGTGTCGTCGCGCTGAGCAGCATGGATGCATATCGCGCTTGCGGGGTTCTGCATCGAACCGAGCCGGGACCGCCGGATTCCCTGCCTTTGACGGAAGATTCGCCGTTACGAACGCAGCCGGCTTATCCGCCCCAGAGAATCGGGATGCTGAAGAGTCTCTTCCAATGGCTGGATGACGAATACGACAAAGTGCCTGTTGAGCGAATCGTCATGAGCGTTTCGGAAATTCCCGGCACTGTGCTTCGGTTGCCTATGGTTTACGGTCCAGGCGATCCGCTTCACCGGTTCTTTCCGATTCTCAAGCGCATCAGGGATGGCCGCTCCTCGATCATCCTCGATGAGAGCCTTGCGAGGTGGCGAGGCTCGCGTGGATACGTGGGAAATGTCGCGGCTGCGATTCTTGCGGCCGTTGAATCTCCGAATGCGGAGCGTCGAATTTACAACGTCGCCGAACCGGTGGCGTTCACCGAAGAAGAATGGACAAGGAAGATTTGTGACGCCGCCGGCTGGAACGGACGCATTGTAACGCTTCCCACGAATCGCACTCCTGCCCATTTGCGGTTTCCTGGAAACACGGATCAGCACTGGGTCGCAGACACATCGCGTATTCGCAATGAGCTTTCTTACACCGAGATAATTCCGCTCGACGAAGCGATTGGAAGGACGATTGAGTGGGAGCAGGCGAATCCACCTGCGCAGATCGATCCGAGCTTGTACGATTATGCCGCCGAGGATCGAGCGTTGTCGGAAATTGATTCCAACAAGGTCCGGAAAAGAACTGGAGAATGAACCAATGAGTTTGACTGATACCAATGTTCAACACAATTAGCCGCGAATTACGCGGATTACGCGAATGGGCGCATTAAGGATTCCTTGATGCGCCCATTCGCGTAATCCGCGTAATTCGCGGCTAATTCTTGTGTCTTTGTGGTTCCTTATCGGAGTTCGTCCTTATGCCGATGCAGGACGAAGCGGCCGATGAGTTCCCCGACGGCCGCGCCGATCAGGACGTCTGACGGGAAATGATTCAGACCTCCGATGCGCGAAAGGCTGACCGACGTGGCCAAACCGTAGGCGCCGATTACAACCAGTGGTTTGTTGCTGTATTGATGAGCGACGACACTCGCAAATGCAAATGTGGTGGCCGCGTGGCCAGAAGGAAATGATTGGCCGCCTCCCCAGAACGATCCCTGCCCGCCGATTTTGTCTGGTCTTTCGCGTTCGAAGGCCAGTTTGAGACCCTGGACGATGAGGGCGCTGTGAAGGACCGCTTCTGTCGCCAGCTTCCCGGTCTTGGCCGCCTTCTCATTACCTGTCAGCTTCCCGATTCCCAGTAGAGCACCCGAGGCTGCTGCCATCGGCAAAGTCCCTCCGAAGTTCGACAGGAACTTGCTCGGAGACCGCAGGCTGTTGTTGCTTCGAACATCGTCGCTGAGCTTCTGGTCCGTGGCCAGCAGCGCGGCAGCACCTGCGCCGAGCGGAAGCAGCCACTTCACGTCTCCACGTTTGATGTGCAAAGGACTGGTCCAAATATGCCCCTGGTCCTTCAGGAACCGGTCAACAAGGTTCGTGTGCGGCGGGATGTCGGAAGCTGGTGGAATCTGTTGGGCAGGACTGTTCTGTGGAATGGTTTCGATTGCCTGTCCGGTGGTGTCCTGAGCGATTCCATGTGCCGGGACGACCGCCAGGAGGAAGAAAGAAACAATCAGAGAAGTGATACGCATATTTATTCAGACCAGAAACCCAGAGATCTAAGCGTCTAGTATCCGTTAAATGATCAGGAACTAGCTATAAGGCGATCACCTTAATTGGCATGGAACCCAAAGATCGTCGTCAGGCAAGGGTGTTCTCCTCCTGAAACAGGAGGGGTGGCTGCGCCATTAAGAAAACAATCCCGTTCCGAAGCGGCGCAGACGGGGTGGTCGCTCACAAGAAATGTTTCCCTGAACTGACCACCCCGTCCGCGCCTTCAAAGGAGGCTTCGCGGCATTTTCTTGATGGCGCGTCCACCCCTCCTGTCCCAGGAGGGGAACACCCGGTCGAAATGTCTTCGATCGATTTTACGCCGGCGTGAGATCAATTTTCCTGGCTGCCGGGTCCAAGGCTTTGATCGTGAATGAACGCACTTGACCCAC
>QHXD01000582.1 GCA_003223895.1 Acidobacteriota bacterium | reverse complement strand
CGCACCCGGAACCTACCCGATCACTCCGGTTATCAATGATCCCAATAAACGGCTGCTCAACTACAACGTCAAGCTTACAAGCGGCGTCCTCGAGATCCGGCCGGCGCCACTGACCATAACTGCAAACTCTGCATCGCGACTTTATAGCGCTGCGAATCCTGTTTTGACGGGATCCATCGTTGGACTGGTCACACCTGACGACATAGCGGCGAGATACACGACAAGCGCGACGATGAAGAGCAGCGTCGGTAAGTACACAATCACGCCTGTCGTCAGCGATCCCGGCAATCGGCTCTCCAATTACACCGTAAATGCTATTAACGGTAGTCTGGAGATCCTGCCCGCTCCACTCGCTGTAACAGCAAACTCTGCATCGCGTTTTTATGGTTCTCCTAATCCCGAATTGACTGCATCAATAACCGGTGTGGTCAATGCTGACAACATCAGGGCAAGCTATGCGACTCTCGCGACTATCAATAGCCTGCCTGGCAACTATGCGATCTCGCCCACCATCATCGATCCTGATCACCGGCTGCCCAATTACAACGTCACACTGAACAGCGGCATGCTGACGGTGGTTCCAGCACCGATCATCACACTGACTGATACGCGCGTTTCCTTTGGGGATCAGGAACTGCTCTCAGCGAGCAAAGCTGTGACGGTCACAGTGGGCAATATTGGAACAGCTGATCTGATAATCTCCGGTCTTGCCGTGGAAGGCGCGGGCGCGAGCGACTTCGAACTCGCCAACAAGTGCGGCAAGACCGTTGCAGCAGGCTCAAACTGCACCTTCACAGTGACGTTCACGCCGTCGACGCTGGGCAAGCGCGCGATTGTGATACGGCTGACCGACAATTCGGGCGGCTACCCGGGCAGCGACCAGACCATAAATTCCTCTGGAAACGGCGTGCTGAGTTATGCCGCGTATGCGACGAGCACAGCGTGTGAGGCCATTGCCTTCTCCGACAACGCCTCCACCGACAGCTTCGACTCCAGCCGGGGCAGCTACGCTGAAACGAAGTCCAACAAACGTGGCGACATTGCGGTCAACGGCAACGCCACTTTGAGCGAAAGAGCAACCGTCAATGGCGCAGTGTATTCGCTCACCCCGACTGCCGGCGCCTGCAAAGGCGGAAAGCCCGGGATCAGCGTCTCTGGAAGGGCGGAAGCCACAGGTGGTTATCGGCTGTTGGAGGCGCCCGTGGCCTTCACGACGCCACGCACAGTCACTCCGGGAACATCCGATGTAAAGGCGAAGAACGACACGCCGCTGCGACCCGGCAAGTACAGCGACATTACCGTAGACGGACGGGCGAGGCTGATACTATCCCCCGGAACCTACGACATCAATTCACTCAAACTCAGTGGTGGTGGACAAATCACGGTCGCCGGGGAGGGCCAGGTCATCCTGAATATCGCAGGAATCGATACCGACAAGCCGCTCCAGTTGAGCGGTGAAAGCATGGTTAACCCCTTTGGAAACCCTGCGAACTTCCTCTTGCGGTATGCCGGCCGGGCCCAACTCGATCTGGGCGGCCAGGTTGATTCCTACGGGGTCATCTACGCTCCGAACGCGGCGGTCAAGCTGGGCGGGAAAGCGGACTGGTACGGCGCCCTGGTCGTAAAAACACTGGAAAGCGCCGGCAGCGGCGGGCTCCACTACGATCGAGACCTGGGACGTTAGACCGTCGTCCAGGACCCGCTCACAGCAGATTAGTGTTGACAAATGTTCATCATTGAAAAGAATCGGGAACCAAGTTCCGAGAACTCCGGCCGGCTGTCCTGGAAATTCTCCAGGACTTCAACGGGTCTGGAATGGCGGTAGCCCCGAAAGACGCGACAGAACCTGCCGGGACATCATCGTCACTACATTTTGCAATCCTCAATAGTCTAGTCGTTTAGGTTCCAAAAAAACGAAACGTAGCCTGAAATCGGAGGTGTCTGTGTCTGTATTTCAACGTAAGAGCCGCCTGGTCAGCTTTAGAGTATCGGAAGAAGAATACGAATGTCTTCGGCGGACGGCGGCTATTCATGGTGTTCGCGGTATTTCAGATGTTGCAAGATTTGCGGTCAGAAAAGTCCTGGCCATCCCGCTCGAAGAGCAGAACGGATTGATGAACCAGGATTGGCATGTGGAAGAATCGGTTGCCAAGCTCACCCACAATCTTGAGCAAGTGACTCACAGAATGGACGAAATCGTTCAGCGGCTCGATCTCCTCAAAACGGCTGAGCGACCGTAGAAGAAATCCTGACTCTAAAACTAACGAGGCTTTTATGTGCGGCATAGTTGGATACGTCGGACGCCGAGATGCGTCGACGCTTTTGATCGATGGCTTAAAGCGGCTGGAATACCGCGGGTACGATTCTTGTGGCATCGCCCTGATGAATGGAGGTCCTCCGCATATTGTGCGCTCGGTCGGCCGTATTCGCGGCCTCGAGGAAAAGCTTCAGGCGAGTCCCATCCCTGTGGACGGACCGGTGTGTGCAATAGGACACACGCGTTGGGCGACGCACGGCGCAGCAAGCGAGGAGAATGCGCATCCGCACCGCGATTGTACGGGCAATTTCATCGTCGTACATAACGGCATAATCGAAAACCACCGGGAACTGAGACGCCGGCTCAGTGCTGAGGGCCATTGCTTCCGCACTGCCACCGATACTGAAGTCCTGCCGCATCTGATTGAATCGTGTTACGAGGGGAATCTCGAGCGGGCTGTTCTGGCGGCTCTGAAGCACGTGGAAGGCATCTTCAGCGTGGTCGTCATGTGTGCTCACGAACCGCTCACTCTCGTTGCCGTCCGCAACGGTCCGCCGTTGGTAGTCGGCCTCGCCGAGGGAGAGAACTTTGTGGCTTCGGACATCGCGGCCCTCTTGTCCCACACTCGCCGCATGCTTCTCTTGAATGATGGAGAAATCGCGGTTCTGCGCGCTCAATCGGCTGAGCTGCGGGATTTTTCCGGACGCGAAACGTTCCGGAAACCGCAGGTCATAACGTGGTCCACAGAGATGGCTGAACGGCAAGGGTATCCGCACTTCATGCTCAAGGAAATCTTCGAGCAGCCATCCGCTATTCGCAACACGATTCAGGGCCGGCTGCAACCCGATGGCATCGTCGATCTGCTGCAGGAAGTGAAACCTCTCGAAGCCTTTCGGTCAGCGCACCGGATCATAATCGCCGCGTGTGGAACATCGTTGCACGCCGGCCTTGTTGGCAAATTCATGCTCGAAGGGCTTGCAGACATTCCCGTTGAGGTGGATTACGCTTCGGAGTTTCGTTATCGGCGCCCGATTGTCAACGCGTCCACGCCGACTATCGCAATTACCCAGTCGGGTGAGACAGCAGATACGCTCGGAGCGCTGCAATACGCGCGTCAGAAGGGCGCCTTCTCCCTGGCCATCTGTAATGTCGTGGGCAGCCTGGCCGCGCGACAGGCCGACTCTGTGCTGTATACCAAAGCGGGACCCGAGATCG
>QHXD01000581.1:5148-8233 GCA_003223895.1 Acidobacteriota bacterium | reverse complement strand
ATGTTACCGTCCACATCGCAGCGGATGCCGTCGGCGGCGGAAGGCTGTCCCGATCCGGGAATGTCGAGCTGGACGAAGCGCTTTCCATTGCGGATGGTCTTTCCGTCGATGTCCCACACCTTGATGTCGCGGGGCTCGCCTGTATCCGCGATGTAAAGCTTCTTGTAGTCCGGGGAGAAGCAGATGCCGTTGGGCCCTCCGACTTCGTCGGTAACTTTGTCAATCTGCCCCGTCTTTGTGTCCACGCGATAGACCGCTTCTTTCAACTCCTGCTCGCCCTTGAATCCTTCGTAGTTTCCCCGGATACCGTAGGTCGGATCCGTGAACCAGATACCGCCGTCGGGGTGAACCACAATGTCGTTTGGAGAGCTCATGCGCTTACCTTGAAACTTCTCCGCGATCACCGTAACCGTTCCGTTGGGTTCATAGCGGACGACGCGGCGGCCGCCGTGTTCGCAGGAGAGCTGGCGGCCTTCGTAATCGAATGTGTTGCCGTTGCTGAAGCCGGACGGATTTCGAAACACGGTAACGCGGCCGTCCTCTTCGATCCATCGCATCTGGACGTTATTCGGGATATCGCTCCAGACCAGAAAGCGCCCGACACCGTTCCAGGCAGGGCCTTCGGCCCACAGCGTTCCGAAATGGTGCCGCCGGATCACTGTGTTGCCGACGATGTAGCGCCGGAAGCGATTGTCGAGAGCAACAATGTCCGGATCGGGATACTGGACCGGATCCTGTCGCAACCAGTCGCGCGGCGCCGGAACAGGCGACACCTGCTGCTGTTGCGCAGGCGCCTGCGCGTATGCGGATGCGACTGCCGCCCCACCAAGCGCGGCGGTGAAAAAAGCACGTCGGTTGAAGTTTGGTTTCGTCATAATGCCCGTGTATTCTACTCCAACCAAATTTCCGACTCGGAGGACTATATGTCGCACGTCACGTTTGCTGGTTGCCTATGCGTATTTCTGGTGTTGGCGTTCCCAGTGCTCATGAGCGCCCAGACTCCGGATACGTCCAAGCTTGGACTGGTGGGAGACCGCTTCAAGCCACTCACCTTTGATCACATGACGCCGGAGCAGAAGAAGATGACGATGAATTTGCTTAGCGGAGAGCGACGCGGAATGGGCGGGCCTTTCAACGTCCTGCTGCGGAGTCCGGAGATGGGGGACCAGGCGCAGAAGCTCGGGGCACAGGTTCGTTTCCATTCCTCGCTTTCGCCCAGGCTGAACGAGATGGCTATCATCATTACGGCGCGTTACTGGACCGCTCAGTACGAATGGACTGCGCACAAGAGAGCCGCGCTTCAAGCGGGCTTGAGTCCTGCAATCGTCGATGCAATTGCGAATCGGAAACGGCCGGCCTCAATGCAGGCGGATGAAGAGATCCTCTATAACTTCGCCAATGAGCTGTTGGAGACCAAGCACGTGAGCGATACGGCTTTCAATGCAGCAGTGAAGACATTCGGCGAGAAGGGTGTTGTGGACCTGGTGGGCGTCATGGGGTATTACCAGTTGGTCTCGATGATATTGAACGTGGATCGGTATCCGTTGGGTGCAGGCGAACAGCCGGAATTGAAGCCGGAGCTGAAGTGACAATTGACAATTGACCAGTGACTATTGATAAAGCTTTGTCAATAGTCACTGGTCAATAGTCAATTGTCATTTCTTTGCTACTTTCCCGGAAGCGCGAAAACGTACAGGGCGTTTCCCGTAGCCGGAGGATGCAGCTCAGGCGCGATCGTCGCAGGAACATTCCGTGGACTGCCGCCGCCGTTACCGGTCGCAACCGCGACGTACTGCTTCCCGTCGATGCTGAAAGTCACCGGGAAACCCTGTACCGAAGTGGCAAGCCGCGTTTCCCAGAGGACCGCGCCGGTCTTCACATCAAAGGCCCTGAACCTTCGATCCAGGTCTCCTGCGAACACCACCCCCCCTGCCGTTGAGATCGCCGCAGTCATGAATGGGGCCCGCTGCTCGTAGGCCCACAGTTCCTTCATTGTTCTCACGTCATATGCCCCGAGCTTCCCGATCTTGCCGTCAGTGCCGGGCATCTCGTAAAAACGCCGGCCGGCGCCATTGCCGCTGCCGCCACCGTCCTTCTGCTCGACTTTCTGTGCGCTCATTTCGAGGCAACTCTGGCTGAGTGGAATGATGAGCTGATTTGTGGGGAGGTGGTTTGTGGAAGCGGGCCAGTTGTGGCCGCCTTCGGTGCTCGGGCAACCTTGTATCCACAGTCCGAATTCCTGTTCCGTGATGTCCTGCCGATATTTCGGCTTGCCGGTCTGAGGATCGAAGCTGGCCCAGACGTTCTGAAAGACAGTTTCCTTGTGACCGAGATACTTGCCCGTCTTCCGGTCGAGCTTCCACAAGACGCCATCCTTCCCGACCGTGAAGACCAGGTTCTGGTTTCCGTCGTCAACGAGTACGCGCTCGAAAACGATGTCGAGATCCAGCGCTTCGCCCGGAGCGTGCTGGTAATACCAGGCAAGCTTGCCGGTGTCTACGTCGAGCGCCACTGTCGAGCTGCTGAAAAGCGCATCGTCAGCAGGCGACATTCCACGGCTGATGGGCATCCACGGTTTCGCCTGCGCGGTTCCCCAGTAGGTGAGATTCAGATTGGGATCGTAGCTGCCGGTGATCCACGACTCGGCGCCTGCGCGGAACAGATTTGGGAGTTTGCCCCACGAATCCCCTCCCAGCTCACCGGTCTGAGCGATGGTATTGAACCTCCAGAGTTGTTTGCCGGTGGCGGCGTCGTAGGCGCTGATGAAACACTTCTCTTCACGATACCTGGAACACTGGCCAAGCCCGGAGATCACCTTTCCTTTCGCCAGGAGAGGACCGCTGCTCATGCCGTAGTTGCCTTTGGACCGATCGCCGATCACGGTAGTCCAAACCGTCTTGCCGGTTCGAGCGTCGAGTGCGAACAATCGCGCATCGCTGGTGGTGGCGAAAACTTTGTCGCCATAGATCGAGATACCCCGCATCGCTGCGCCGCCGGCTTGCGTGCCGTAGCGAGCTTCCCAGATGACGTCTCCTGTTTTGCCGTCGAGCGCCTGCATCACGTTGCCGGGGTTGTTGAGATAGAT
>QHXD01000581.1:1626-5101 GCA_003223895.1 Acidobacteriota bacterium | reverse complement strand
AGACAGAGATCCTTCACGTTGTTTTGCGTGATCTGGTTCAGCGGGCTGAAGTTTGACGCGTGATAATCGCGTCGAATCATCAGCCAGTCGCCGGGTTCGGGATTCCGCAGCATCGCATCGGTAACGGGCACGAAATTTTTTACTTCACCGGCCACCAGAATCGCAGGCTGCCGTGGGGGCGCGCCTCGCAGCCCGCCGCCCTCGTCGTCGGCGGCTTGCTGGGCGCCACCACCGCCGCGCTGTCCGGTCGCGACCGAACTGATTCGGACCTCCGGGTTCGCCGTGAGCGGCTGATTGCCGGCGGGAGCACCATTCTGTTGAAGGATGAACGCGGCGATGCTGGCGTACTCCTCCGCGCTGAGACCACCCGGTCTGGACGGCGGCATTGTGAGCTGCATGAAGGACAACAATTCGCGGGTCGTGCGGGTCCCCCAGGCGCCGATGAATTCGGAGCCGGCTAACTGGGCGGCGTCACCCTGTCCCGATAGGTTTTGTTGATGACAGCCGGAACAGTTCGCTTGATACAGCGTACGGCCGGCAGCGGCTTGCGCCGCGGTATATGGGCCGGCCGCGGGTTGTTGACCCGCAACCATCACGAGACTGCACACCGCGATCGCAATTAATGCAATCACAAGTTGGTTTTTGAATCCGAGCATCGGTTGTGCCTCCTGGTTAACGGACGAGCCAGCCCCAAAGATTGCCGTCCGGCGCTTTCTCACTGGAGATCTGAATGTAAAGCTGCCCTTTTTTGAGGCTCTGAATTTGTTCGGGTGTCAGATCCACGGTGCCTGTGACTGTACCGTTGCTGGCCCTGGAAACAGTCAGGTCGGCGAAAGAAGAGCCGCGGACACCCATTGCTACGCCTTTGTGGACTTTCGCGATGGTCGCCGGAGAACGGAGTCCCTCAAATGTTCCATTGATTGTAAGTTTCGTACCGGACAACACAGCCGAAGCGGAACCGGTTCCGGCGACCGTGGCACGCATTCCTCCGTCCATCGGGACGGTGGCAAGCCGCACTTTGTATCTTTCCTGCGTTTGAGCTGCGGCAGGCAACACGAGACAGACCACTGCAACGGCGACCCCCAAAACAGCGATAGTTCGCGTTAAAGTCATTTTTCACCTCTGTAGGGCTGTAGGGACTGCATTCTAGCACCCGGGCCACGAATTACGCGAATGACGCCAAAGGGGCTATTCCCCTTTGGCGTCATTCGCGTAATTCGCGGCTAAACAACGGTGCATTCTCGCTTTTTTGCTAGAATCTACCGCCTATGTCTCGATCTTTCGACGAAATACTGCGCGCGATCCTCACCAGCCGTGTCTATGAAGTGGCGCGGGAGACCTCGCTGGACCCCGCCCAGCGTCTTTCCAGACGAATTGAAAATACGGTATGGCTGAAACGCGAGGACCAGCAGCCGGTCTTCAGCTTCAAGATCCGGGGAGCTTACAACCGCATGACCCGGCTGACCGCGGCCGAGCGCAGGATCGGTGTGATCACGGCAAGCGCCGGCAACCATGCGCAGGGAGTGGCTCTTTCTGCAAAACATCTCGGTATGCGCGCGGTGATCGTCATGCCGAAGACGACGCCGGATATCAAGGTCGAAGCTGTTCGGGCGATGGATGCGGAGGTGGTGCTCGCCGGCGATCACTACTCCGAGGCGCAGCTACATTGCGATCGCCTGGTCGAGGAGACCGGCCTGACTTTCGTTCATCCGTTCGACGACCCTCTGGTCATCGCCGGTCAGGGCACGATTGCCGATGAGATCGTACGCCAGCATCCTCGCGACCTGGATGCGATATTCGTTCCCATCGGCGGCGGCGGACTGATTGCCGGAATCGGCGCCTACATCAAGTCGGTGATGCCTGACGTTCGCGTCATCGGTGTCGAGCCGAAAGATTCGGATGCGATGAGCCGGGCTTTGAAGGCCGGTCAACCCGTGAGCCTGGAGAACCCCGGCCTGTTTGCCGATGGTGTCGCCGTTCGCCAGGTTGGCAGGCACACTTTCCCAATCGTGCAATCGACCGTGGAAGAAGTCGTACTCGTGAATAACGACGAAATCTGCGCTGCCATCAAAGACGTCTTCGACGATACACGCACGATTGTCGAACCCGCCGGCGCATTGGCTGTGGCCGGGCTCAAGGTGTATGTCGAGCGCAATGAAACGCGCAACAGGCACCTTGTGGCGTTGCTGAGCGGCGCGAATATGAACTTCGACAGGCTGCGCTTCGTTGCGGAGCGTGCCGAGCTGGGAGAATCCAGAGAGGCCCTGTTCGCTGTGACCATTCCGGAAAGACCGGGCTCGTTCAGGCAGTTCTGCGGCGTCATCGGACATCGCGTGATCACGGAATTCAACTACCGGCTCAACGATCGGGATCGTGCCGACGTTTTCGTCGGGCTAAGCGTGAGCAGCCGTGAAGATGCCGACTCGGTGAAAACAAAACTGATCAAGCAGGGCTACGAAACGGTGGATATGACCGACAACGAATTGGCGAAGCTCCATGTGCGCTACATGGTCGGCGGTCATGCGCAAGGCGTGAAACGTGAGCGCCTCTGCCGGTTCGAGTTTCCGGAACGGCCCGGCGCCCTCCTTCAATTCCTCGACACGCTGGGCGGGCGGTGGAACATCAGTCTTTTTCACTATCGCAATCATGGATCGGATTTCGGACGTGTCCTCGCCGCGCTTGAAGTACCGCCACAGGAAGATATAGAGTTTGAGCGCTTTCTCCAGATCCTTGGCTATCGTTTCCAGGTGGAAGACGGAAACGACGCATATAGAAGTTTTCTCGAGCCAACAATAGAAAAATAAACTTCGTTCATCGGGGGGATCGTATGAAACGGTTTTTGCTTCTCACGACGATTAGTCTGGTTGTCACGCAGGCGGCACTGGCCCATATTCGAATCTATCCGAACGAATCCAGTGTGGGCGCGAGAGAGAAATACACGATGCGCGTGCCGAATGAAAAGAAAGAGGCGAACGCGATCCGGGTCGAAGGCGAATTCCCTGCCGGCTTGGAGGTCTACGACTTCGAGTTCAAGCCGGGTTGGAAGATCGATTTCAAGAAAGATGATAAAGGGAAGATTATCGGGGCGACATGGACAGGCAAGATCCAGCCCTATGAATTTGTCGAATTCGGGATGCTCGGCATCAACCCGAAGCAAGGCACAAATCTGACCTGGAAATTCATCCAGTTCTACGACGATGGAACCAAGGAAGAATTTGTGGGCCCGGTCGGTTCCCGGCTTCCGGCGCCGGTAGTGGCGCTGAAACCGGCAACGCCGTAGCTACTTGTTGGCGTCCTTTTTCTCAGGCTCTTTCTTCTCGGACTCTTTCTTGTCTTCGTCGCCGGGTGAGTCCTGCCCGCTCATCGCTGCCTTGAAGTCGCGGATGGACTTACCCAGGCCGGCCCCAAGTTCGGGTAGTTTCTTGGGGCCAAAGATAAAAATAGCGACAACGGCAATGATGATTATTTCCGGGAG
>QHXD01000581.1:0-1556 GCA_003223895.1 Acidobacteriota bacterium | reverse complement strand
GATTCTCATCGTCTATTTGAACGACATCTGCAACAGCCGGTGCCTGACGTGCGCCATCTGGCAAAATAACGAGCGCCTGCGAATTCCTGACGAACGCCAGATGTCGGACCGATTGCTGGCTGAACTCTATGGCGAGATCGAACGCTGGCGTCCCTCTCAGGTCCTGCTTTCAGGCGGGGAGCCGGCAATGCATCCCCGGTTACCCGACGTCGTCCGCAGACTCGAAGCATTGGGCTCGCGAATAGCACTCATTACCAATGGACTTTTGCTTAAATCATTCTCGCATGAGGACTTGCGCCCGATATCCGAGGTCTACATCTCATTTGACGCGCCGGACCGAGAGTCGTACAAAACAATCCGGGGCGTTGACGGATTCGCCAGAATGGCAGGCTCCGTCGAATTTCTAAAATCGATGGCGGTTCCGCCAGGAATTGTTGCGCGCAGCACTTTGCAGCGAGACAACGTCGCAAACATTCCTGAACTCGTTGGAACTGCGCGCACGCTGGGATTTGACGCGATTTCCTTCCTGGGCGTTGATGTCTCCACCAGCGCTTTTTCACGCTGTGGATCCGAAACGCATTCAACCGCAGATTGCAGACCTCGAAGCGATGGCGCGGGGGATAGAAGAACTCGAACTCGCAAGAGATTCGGTAAGTTTCATTGATGGCGGCGTTCCACGACTACGAAGAATTCTGCAGTATTTCAATGCGCTTCTCGGGCGAGCCGACTTTCCTCTGATGCGATGCAACGCGCCCTGGTTTTCCGCAGTCATCGAGACGACCGGTCGGATTCGCGGCTGTTTCTTTCATCGCGTAATCGGGGATCTGAAGACGATCAATGGTCCTGAGGCCGTCGCGTTTCGGCGTGCTCTTCGCGTTGAGAGCAATCCGACCTGCCAGCGTTGTGTGTGCAACAAGCTGCTTCGGCCGCTGGATTTGTTGCGTTTCTGAGCAAATCAGCCGCGAATGACGCGAATTTACGCCAAATGGGCGCGTCAAGAAACCTTTGATGCGCCCATTTGGCGTAATTCGCGTCATTCGCGGCTGATTCTTTCCAGTGTCGCAGTTACCGAGGGTTATCGTGATGAGAACCGTCGATGATGTGGTCGAGATCCCGATCGTCGCAGCGCGCGGATTCCTCAAGTTCGCGATCCGTGAGCCTAAGCGTCCTGGGCCGCATCGTCCACGGCTCGGCGAGCACTGCCGGATCCTGCGCGACCGCCTGGTACTCGATGGTGTCTCCAACGCGACGCAGACGCTCCACGACTTTGAGATCTTTGGTGTGAAATGCCCCATTGTCGATCAGCCAGGTCTCCTCATTGAAGTTGATAGTCTCGACGACCAGGGTGTCCCCGTCCCAGCGGCCAATCGCGTCGCCCAGATAGCTGGGTGGAAGTCCCTTTCGATGCGCTCGCCCGTCGGTCGGGATGATGCGGAAGAAGCTACCGTTCACATCGTCGTAGAGAAACACAACCTCGCGCGCGCTTTGGATGATCTTGCCCGGCGGTCCAATACGCGGCACGCCGGGAGGCTGGCACTGAAGCACCGTGTCGGTCT
>QHXD01000580.1:3522-3822 GCA_003223895.1 Acidobacteriota bacterium | reverse complement strand
CAGGGGTTCACATGGTTCGCTACGTTAAACGCCTCGGCCCGGAACTCGACCTTCTGTCTGTCCCCGAGCGGGAATGTTCGAACGACGCCCGTATCGAACCGGATGCTTCCCGGACCGGTAACATTCCCGGCGCCCATCGTCCCGTAAGTCCCCAATGCCGGTTGGGCAAAGGCTGCGGGATTGAGCCACCCATTTTGGATGTTCTTATCGGGAACGTAGGGCGACGGAAGCACCTGGTTCGGTCTCTGGTCTGTCGTACCCGTCAGTGCCTGATCGAGGCCGGTGAGCACAGTCAATTGA
>QHXD01000580.1:0-3409 GCA_003223895.1 Acidobacteriota bacterium | reverse complement strand
GAATCACGTCGGTGTAGCCCGTATCGATGCAGTGGGACAAGGTGTAATTGCCCTGCACCGTAACACCTCGAGCGCGCCGCCGCTGTACGGAAAGGACAATCGCGTTGTAGCTGCGCGTTCCTCCGTCGTCTACCTCAACAATATTGCTGAAGTATTTCCCCTGATCCGGGTTCTGCAGATACAGCACCCGGCGCTGGTTTGTGTTCGCGACGGTCGCACCCGGTAAGAAGACGGCGGGATTGGCCTCGTGCTCATACAATTGGTGAATCACGCTGCTACCGATATAGTTCCCCGATACGAGCCAGTCCGTTGCAAATTGTTTCTGGGCGCTCAGGTTCCACTGATTAATGTAGGAAGTCTTGACGTCCTGCGGTACTGTGCCGCAATCTGATCCTGCCTCCATTCATTCGGCCTTCCAACCATCATATCGGCCAACGCCAATCCGGTAGTGTTGCCGTTGAACGAAAAACGGCCGCTGGTCCATGTGCCCGACGTGTAGTTCATGTTCGAGTGAATGAAGTGAGCTCCCACCCCGATCTGGTGCGCTCCGCGAACCAGGCTGAGGTCCTCGGCAAACTGTTCGACCATCGAGTTGGTGACGCCAGGTGCGCTGACATCCTGAGTGAACGCGCCTGAAACATTCAGCCGCACATAATGTTTCCATCCTGCGGGGTAGTACAGGTTCTTCACTCCGAGGTCGCCGTAGTTGTAAAAGTCTTGCACGAGGTTCTTGTCGTTGACGGTACGAAGCACCGTCCCACGGAACGAACTGACGGCTTTGGGACTGATCGAATAAGTGTCACCCAGAACAAACGAATGAAATCGCCTCGAATAATCGGGAATGCTCAGCGAAAGGACGTTCGAGCCATTGTAATTGTTCGGAGTAAACAGCGTCCCCCGCTGATAACGGCCAAACAGCGAGTGCTTGTCACTCCATTGATAGTCGACCTTACCCACCGTCATTTGTTCATCGGAGTTGTTCTTGCGCCCGTATACCGTTTGACCGCATTCATCGATGGGGGTCGGCAGGTATTTTGTGACCAGGGTCACAGCCGCCTTTGAGAACGAGGCCGGATCGATCCGATTGTTGTTGAACGGAGCCCTCAAGGTAATCTGCCGGCCGGAGTTGCATGCCGGCGCAGTGATGCCCGTAAAATCCCCCGTCAGCATTCGGAGGGTTGGAATGTAGCTCACAATGACGTTGGCTTCTGAGCGCGTAATCGTCGCCTGATGTCCGCCGAAGAAGAAGAGTTTGTTCCTGACAATCGGGCCGCCAATCACGCCGCCAAACTGATTGCGTTTCAGCCCGTCTCTGGTTGTTGCGAAGGCATTTCGAGCATTGAAGACTTTGTTGCGTACGAATTCAAACAGATTGCCGTGAAACTCGTTGCTGCCTGATTTCGTCACCCCGTTGACCGCACCTGCCGAGTGCTGTCCGTATTGGGCGGGGACCGCGCTGGTTTCTACTTTGAATTCCTGTAGAGCGTCCGGAAATGGCAATGGGAGATCCGCGTTGCTGTAGGGATCATTATGCGTTCCTCCATCCAGCATGTAGGTCAGTGAGTCGTTCAGACCCCCACCGACCGAAATATAATCGGTAGGCCAGGTCCGGGCGGTTGCCTGGTTTCCCCTTTCATATTTCCTCCTCTCCCTGTCCGGGGTTCCTCTCCTCGGAGTGATTCCCACACTTCTGACGATACTGTTTTGCTTTGATGCTGAGCAATATTGGCGTAATTGGCGTAATTCGCGGTTATTTCTGCACGTCCGCGTCCCTGCATTTCCCGGCCTCGCACCTGTTGTTCTCTTCACAGACGAATTCAAAGATCTTCCAGGTGGGGTGGAGCTTCATTTGGAACTCCTGGGACCACGGTTTCGTAAAAATTTTGGGGTCATCTATTGTGATTTGATATGCAGCGGTCGTCGCATCGGTGTACCGGAGGCGTTCGATGACATGCAAGGCGTCGCTATGATAAGGCACGGTCTTGACACCGCCGCTTTCCTCACGACCGGGTTCGTCACCGGCGAATGGCCATTCCTTCAGGCCAATCGTGTCGATGACCAGTGTGTCCCCTTCCCACTTGCCGACGGAGTCTCCTATCCAGGTGAGTTCGAGATCTCGATCATGAGGACGGCCATCGGTCGGAATCACACGAAAGAAATGCATGTACTCATACAGGACCACAACATTCTGAGGCGTTTGAATCCACTGTTGAGAGTAGGGCGAGAGGATTATCCGTGGAAACCCCACGGGCAGACAGACGGCCTGTGGATCGTCGTGGCGAAGATCCCCGGTCCACTGATGATAGAAGAGTTCCTTTCCTCCAGGCCGAAACAAATCGGCATAATTCCTCGGATTGAACCTTGTAGGTGACGGGGAGTCGGTATCGCCGGGTCCTGCTTTGTGGGAAAACGCAGGGCCCGCCCAAACACCAGAGAAGTCCGGCTTGCCGTCCGGCGTCCTCCGGATAGACTGAGCGGCGGCCGGAAGGGGTGCCAGCGTAACCGTCGCAGCCATCGCGGTAAGGATTAACAGGAAATGATTTCTCATCGCCGGATCTCCCTGATTGGTTCGTGCGCAATCTGTTTACGAGTCTGAGGAAAATTGGATTGGAGTTTAGATGAGGTGTCCTTTTGATGTCAAACGCAGGGAGCTTCTACAAGCTGCCTCTTCAGCATCACAAGCACATGAAATCCAGCAATATGCTGGAGCGGCTGTTGCCGAATAATTGCGTTTTTTCTACCGGGTTCGTGTTAGTCAACGACTTTGACGGCAGGAATGGGAATGATCCACTTGCCTCCCCATTCCCGTATATAGGCGGTTTGCTCGATGATTTCGGCAGCGGGATTCCACGGCCCAATGAAGACGTAATCCGGTCTGGTTTTCCTGATCCGGTCCGGCGAATGGACAGGAATATGGGTGCCTGGGAGGAACCTACCTTGTTTGTAAGGGTTCCGATCAACTGTATAGTCGATGAAATCGGTTCGCATTCCGCAATAATTGAACAGTGTATTCGTCTTGCCGGCTGCTCCGTAACCCACGATCGTCTTACCCGCCTCTTTCGCTCGGATCAAGAATTCCAAGAGTTCCCGCTTCTTCTTCTTCACGCGCTCCCCGAACGAAGTGTAATACTCCAGCGAATTCATCCCCACGCGATCTTCTTGCGCGATTATCTGTGCCACGCTCTCCCGCCGCTGCTCGATACCCGCATGGCAGGCGTAAATGCGAAGGGAGCCACCGTGCGTGGAAATTTCCTCCACGTCATAGATGCTCAGACCGTGTTGCGCGAATAACTTCTCTACTAATGTGAGAGAGAGATAGGAAAAGTGCTCCTGATAAATGGTGTCGAACTGGTTTCCCTCAACTATGCGCATGAGGTGTTGGAACTCCATCGTGATCGTGCCGTTGGTG
>QHXD01000558.1 GCA_003223895.1 Acidobacteriota bacterium | reverse complement strand
AACCTCAAGGTCATCAGCGCCTCGTTCACGTTTTTGCCGCGAATGAGGTCGACAACCAGCCGTGCTTTCTGCGGTGACATCCGGATGAACTTACTCGTGGCTTTACTGATCATAAATTCACCTATCCAGCCTTCGGCGGGGCTGCCGGTGCCGATCCTCCGCCCCCCGGCGCTCCTCCTGCCGATGGCGGCGCTCCTGCCGGAACAACAGCCTTGTCCTTACTGCCCGCTGCGCTATGCCCCTTGAATGTGCGTGTCGGTGAGAACTCTCCCAGCTTGTGACCGACCATGTTCTCGGTCACGTAAACTGGAATGAACTTCTTCCCGTTATGCACCGCGATGGTATGGCCCACCATCTCGGGGGTGACCGTGGACCGCCGCGACCAGGTCTTGTAGATCTTCTTCTCCCCCCGCGTATTCATGCCGATGATCGCTTTCATGAGCGGCTCGTCAATGAACGGACCTTTTTTTTGTGAGCGCATGCTACTTGTGTTTCCTCTTCACGATGAACTGATCGGTTCGTTTGTTGTTGCGTGTCTTGTAGCCCAGCGTCGGCACGCCCCAGGGCGTCAGCGGATGGTAGCCTTTTACACGCCCTTCACCGCCGCCATGCGGGTGATCGACAGGATTCATCACGACGCCCCGCACCGTCGGCCGGATTCCCATGTGCCGCGTGCGGCCCGCCTTTCCGATGGTGACGTTTTCATGGTCGAGGTTGCCCACCTGGCCGATCGTGGCAATGCACTCCACATTCACCAATCGGACTTCGCCTGAAGGAAGCTTGACATGCGCGTAACCGCCTTCCTTCGCCACCAGCTGTGCGGCTGCCCCGGCGCTTCGCGCCATCTGCGCGCCCTTGCCGGGACGCAGTTCGATGTTATGAACGGTCGTACCGAGCGGAATGTTCTTCAGAGGAAGCGCATTTCCAACGAGAATGTCGGCCTCCGGTCCCGCGATGACGGTCATGCCGACCTTCAACCCAACTGGTTGCAGGATATACCGGTGTTCGCCGTCGGCGTAGCTCAGGAGAGCGATGAACGCAGACCGATTCGGATCGTATTCGATGGTTTCCACCCTTGCCGGAATACCAGCCTTGTCGCGGCGGAAATCGATCACGCGATAGTGCTTCTTGTTCCCGCCGCCGCGATGGCGAACGGTAAGCTGGCCGTAATTGTTGCGGCCGTTGATTCGATTCTTGCGGTCCAGAAGCGGCTTGAAAGGCTCGTCGGTTGTGACTTCCGCCTTGTAGTCGATGACCGTCTTAAAACGAAGCGAGTGGGTCTTCGGCTTGAAAGTTTTGATTCCCATTACATGTTCTCCCCGTACTCGATCATTTTTTCGCCTTCACGAAGCGTGACGTACGCCTTCTTCCAATCCGGGCGATAACCGGTGTATTTGCCTCGGCGGCGCATTTTTCCGGGAACAACCATGGTCCGGACGTGCTGGACTTTCACTTTGAACAGCTGCTCGACGGCTTCGTGAATCTGCTGTTTGCTGGCGCTGTCACTCACTTCGAAGCACAGCGTGCGGTCGTTCTCCTTCAGCGTAAGTCCCTTTTCTGTAATGATGGGACGCTTGATGACGTTGTATACGGTGCTCATTTCGCCAGCACCTCCTGTAATGCCTGAATCGCCGCCCTCGAAAACACGACGTGTCTGGCGTTCAGCACGTGGTATGGCGTGACCTGGAGATTGGGAAGCAGTTGAACGTCGCTCAGGTTGCGTGCAGCCAACTTCAGGTTCAGATTTTCCTGATGGTCGATCAGCAGAACCTTGCGATCGAAACCGAGCCGGGCGAGAGCCTGTGCAAACGCTTTCGTCTTGTGGTTTTCGAGATTGAACGCCTCGACGACGTTGAGTTGATTCTCTTTCAGCTTCAGTGCCAGCGCGGATTTCAGAGCGGCCCGGAACATCTTGCGCGGCAACGGAGCTGAATAATCGCGCGGCTGCGGCCCCATCACAATGCCGCCCTTGCGCCACAACGGATTTCGAATCTCGCCGACTCTGGCGCGGCCGGTACCCTTCTGCCGCCACGGTTTCTTTCCGCTTCCGGAAACTTCGGCTCTCGTCTTCGTCTTGTGAGTGCCGGACCGGAGGCTGGCCAGATACTGCTTCACGGCCAGGTGCATCAGACCTTCATTGATCGGTCCGCCAAACACAGCGTCCGCCAGATCCAGCTTGCCGACGACTTCGTTATTAAGGTTCTTGATATCGACTGTTGCCATTGTCTTTTACCGCCCCGATTTCTCCACGATGATATAAGCGCCGGCAGGTCCGGGTACTGCCCCGCACACAAAGAGAAGATTGTTTTCCTGATCGATGCGTGCGACGCGGAGGTTCCGCACCGTTACCCGTGAATTGCCCAGATGTCCCGCCATGCGCATTCCTTTCAAAACGCGCGAGGGATAGGCCGACGATCCGATCGAGCCGGCAGCGCGATGGAACATCGATCCGTGCGTTGCACGGCCGCCCCGGAAGTGATGCCGCTTCACGAGGCCGGCAAAGCCGCGGCCCTTGCTGGTTCCAATGACGTGGACGAGTTCATTCTTTTTGAAGATGTCCACCATCACCTTGTCGCCGGGATTGGCCCCGTCTTCACCTTGAATCACCATCTCGCGGACAAACTTCACAGGCGCGACATTGGACTTCTTGAAGTGGCCGGTCATCGGCTTGTTCACACTCTTGGGCTTCACGAACTCGACGAAACCGAGTTGCACGGCGTCGTAACCGTCCTTTTGCATGGTTTTCTTCTGAACGACAACGCAGGGACCCGCCTGGATGACGGTCACGGGCACAACTGTGCCGTCGTTCTCGAGAAGCTGTGTCATCCCGACCTTTTTGCCTAATAATCCGTTAACCATATCGGCCTTTCGCTACTTCACGTGTTCGCGTCCGAACGCCTTGATTTCCACGTCGACGCCGGCCGGCAGATCGAGTTTCATGAGCGCATCGACTGTCTGCGGGGTAGGTTCGAGAATGTCGAGAAGCCTCTTGTGCGTGCGAATCTCGAACTGTTCGCGCGACTTCTTGTCCACGTGCGGGGAGCGCAGAACAGTAAATTTATTAATGATGGTTGGGAGAGGGATCGGGCCTGCAACGCGCGCGCCTGTCCGCTTCGCGGTATCGACGATTTCCGTCGCCGACTGATCCAGTACTCGAGAATCGTAGGCCTTTAATCGGATTCTAATTTTTTCGTTCAGCATAGTTTGCGCCTAGG
>QHXD01000557.1:1160-8587 GCA_003223895.1 Acidobacteriota bacterium | reverse complement strand
CTGATGGGGAAGACGGTTATCCCGGGAATCATCGATGCCCACAACCACATCGTTCTTGTCGGCAACCGGCCCGGATGGCACACTCCGCTCGAGCATGTCTTCACAATTCCGGACGCGATCGCCGCGTTGAAAGCTCGCGCGGCCGAGGTCCCGCAGGGCGAATTCATCACGACGGTCGGCCCAGTCTCCGCGATGCAGTTTGCGGAGCAGCGCCTGCCGAACCTGACTGAACTCGACGCCGTGGACCGGCCGGTCTACATGCAGGCAGCGCAGGGCGGCACCAGGACGAACAGCCAGGGCAAAGCGTGGCTGGAAGCCAGAGGCGTCATGGTCGCGGCTGACGGCGCAATCACCGGGCCTGCGCTGCAACTCGCGCTCCAGACTCTCCGCAAGGAGCTTCTCACTGCCGAGACGAGAAAACGGACCGCGCTCGGCGCCCTTCAGTACTACGCGAAGCTGGGTATCACCACGCATCGCGACTGCGGCGCGTTCCACTCGGACGAGCCCTCCGGCGGCGTCGCGAGCGAGAATACCTACACGATGCACAACCCATTCCTCGCGCTCCACCGCGAGGGAAAGTTGCCGGCCCGCCTGCGGATCGACTTTTTGCACCAGGATTCACCCACCGCTAATCCGCCGCTGCCGACGCTCTCGCAGCGGCTGAGGAACTCGTTCCCGTTCTTCGGAGACGACTGGATAAGGACCGGCGGCATAGGCGAATTCACGGGCGGCGGTGTGGAAGGCCTGCGGGCCATCGCGAGGGCCGGGTGGCGCGGCGAAGACCACGCGCTGAACCTGGCGGGAGTCACGAACCTCATCAAGGATCGCGAGACGGTGAACGCGGAGATCCCGATCACGAATCTGCACTGGATCATCTCGCACATTCCGGAATTCCCATTGGATCTGGCGAACAGGGCGCACGCCCTCGGCATCGGCGTGCTCCTCGGCTGGGGACCTCTGCGCAACGGCACCAATGTCGGGCCGCCCTACCGGATGTTGATGAACCACCCGATCAAGAAGGGTTACCACTCCGATGGCGGCGACATCACGGTGATCAACCCGTGGCTGAACTTTTACACGATCATCACGGGCCGGAACCTCGCCGGGCAGCCGATCCTCGGGGATCAGACGCTCACGCGGCAGGAGACGCTCTGGCTCGCCACTGCGGCTAACAAGTGGTTCATCCAGGAGGACGATATCGGCTCGATCGAAATTGGCAACCACGCCGACCTGGTCGTGCTCGATAAGGACTGCTTCACCGTGGCCGATGAAGACCTCAAGCGCATGCGCTCGTTGTTGACGGTCGTCGGCGGTAAGGTCGTCCACAACGACGGGATCCTGTAGTTCTAAAATGACTGATGGCCACCGCCCAATGCCCAATGAAGTTGAGAAATGAACGGATGACCAATGAAATTGAACATTGAGGATTGAAAAATCGGTTCACTTCTAAATGTTCAATTTCATTGGTCATCCGTTCATTTCTCAACTTCATTGGGCATTGGTCAGTGGCCATCAGTCATTTTAAATTGAGGAGAACCTAAAGCGGCCGCACGTAGACCTCGACTTCCACCGTCTGGCCTCCACCCCCAAGAGTGATGCCTTTCACTGGAGCCACGTCGCCATAGTCTCGCCCCCAGGCCAGCGTGACGTGGCTGTCGGAGACCATCACGTCGTTGGTTGGATCGAAACTCCACCAGCCGTTTCCGGGAACGAAGACCGCGACCCATGCGTGGGATGCCTGAGCACCCTGGACTTTAGGACCGGGACGCACATAACCACTGACATATCGAGCTGCCAGCCGCACGGAGCGCAAAGCGCCTATCATGACGTGCGCAAAATCCTGGCACACCCCCTGGCGTTTGCGCAGCACATCCGTCAGAGCAACATCGATGGAAGTGGACTTCGGGCGGTATTTGAAGTCCTCGTGAATACGGTGCGAGAGATCCTGTACGCATTCGAGCAGAGGCCGTTCGGGGGCGAATGTCTTGCGTGCGTAGTCGTTCAGTTGGGGCGCGGCGGGAACGTACGGTGAATTGTGGATGAACTCCGAGGCCTCAATGAAAGCCGGATCGGATTCTGCGGCGATGAGTTTTCGGGCTTCCTCCCACGAAATCGAGGGGAGGGGACCAGTCAATTCCGATGTCACCTCGACTGTACTCTCTGCGGTTGCCTCGAGACGATCGTGTTTCTCGAGAACTTCGAACGCAGTGACGTCGTTCCCGTAGTAATCCTTCCTCTGATGCATGAAAGCGGGTTTCGGATGGACGCGGAGAGCGGTTTCGCGAACCTCCTGGCCGGGAAAGCGCCGCGGCGTCAGGCGGGCTTCGTTGAGACCGTGCGAAACGGCGGTCTCGTAGATGTAGCGGGTCGTATGCGTTACGTGAAAGATCATTATGTCGTGAAGCGGCAGGCGATGATGTTGACGAAGTATCGCGCCGTCAGCGCATCGGAAAGTTCCAACAATGTCGTCTTGAGCTCTGTCACGAGTTCCTCCAGTGCCGGAAAGTGTCCTTCGGCCTCGCGCCGGGAAAGATCCGCCGTCCGGCACGATCGCACCAGGTTCACGGCCTTCAGCGCAAGCTCGTGCTCGGTTGAATTCCGGCTCCCCTCGTCGTTTTCCTGAAGCCGGTTGATCTGGTGAAGCAGCGTGGCAAGCTGGAAACCAACCGAACGAGGGTTGGTTTCGTCGACCAGCAAAACCTTATGTGATCGAGCTGTCGCCAATTTGAAGCAGGATCTGGAGGCACGGTTCCACTTCGGCGGCCGCTGAACTCAGACTGGAGCGCAACAGTTCGGAAGTCTGGAGTGCCCGCTCCATGCGGCGGCCGATTTCCAGAAAGCGCCACCCGAAACCTCGCGTCGTATTCTCCATCAGGAGCCCGGAGAACGCAGAAAGCGTAAGCACGACGTTATCGAGCAAGTCCAATCCTCCCAGGTAACGCTGATCGGCATTCGCCGGCGCGAATGCGGAGAAGTGGGATTCGAGCTGCTGGAGCACCCGCCACGTGTCCGACGACAGCCGCTCCTTCAAGTGCACCGCGACCCGCCTCAATTCTTTAAGGTTCCAACGAAGGCTCGAGGTCTGGGATGGGTCATAGACCATTTCGGTCAGTGTGCGCTGTACGGACCACCGCTGTTCGCCGAGCGACGCCGCGGACGTTTCCTCGGATAGATATGCGAATCCAGCGAGCAGCCGGATCGCGGTTTCCAGCGAAACCGCGCGGCCAAAATCCTCTTCACTCGAAAGCGCCGGCCACAGGGCGCGGACGAAACGGACGCGAGCTTCCACGCGTTCGGCGTAACGGCCGAGCCAGAAAAGATTGTCGCCCACCCTGCTCGGCAAATCTCCCGCACCCGGCTGTATCGGAATCTGGTCGGTCGGCCTGCGCCGGGCGGCCGCCGCCTCTGCGGCCGAGCCGCTGAGTACCCACGTATCCTTGCTGCCGCCGCCCAGGTGCATGGAAACAACGAGAGATGAATCCAGCGTGGAGACGCGTGTTAATCCGCCAGGCAGGACGACAAAGGAGTGCCCATCCCAGGCCGCGTAAACCCGGAGCACGGCATGGCGCGGAACAATGCCGGTCTCCGTACGCGCGGGTACTGTTGAAAGGGCAACGCGTTCCTGGGCCACGAACTCGTCCGGCTGAGTCTCGATTCTGCGCACCAGGCCTTCACAGGCTGCCGCACTCATCGATTCGGGAAACTCCGGGTGCTGTCCGAAGCGTGGAAAAGCCGGCTTGATCACCAGCTCCTTGAGATGTTCCTGAACGTAGCGGCGGGGTTCTTCCTGACCGCACCACCATGTTGCAACCGAAGGCATGTGCAATTCTTCACCGAGCAGTTGCCGGCAGAGTCCCGGCAGAAATGCCATATGTGCGCTGGTTTCGACCAGCCCGCTGCCGAGCGCGTTGTCGATTGCGACGGAGCCGCTCCGCACCGCCTGCACCAGCCCCGGTATTCCCAGCAGCGAATCTCCGCGAAGTTCGAGCGGGTCACAGAAACTGTCGTCCAGACGGCGCAGAATGACATCGACACGTTGCAGACCATTTAGCGTCCTGAGGTACACGCACCGATCGAGCACCGTCAGGTCGGCGCCCTCAACGAGCGCGAAGCCCCATTGTCCCGCCAGAAATGAATGTTCGAAGTACGTCTCGTTGTGCGGACCCGGCGACAGGAGAACGACCGAAGGGTTCGCTCGTTGATCCCCGGCCAGTGCGAGCAGGGAAGCCCGCTTCATGTCGTAAAACCGCGCGAGCTGCCGGATCTGATATTGGTCGAACACACCGGGCAACGTCCGCGCGCTCACCAATCGGTTTTGGAGTGTGTACCCCATGCCGGAAGGCGCCTGAGTCCGGTCGGCAATGACCCACCAGTCTCCCGCCGGGGAGCGCGCGATGTCCATCGCGTACGTGTACAGGTGCACACCGCCCCGGGGCGTGATTCCGACGCAGGGACGCAGAAAATGGGAATTCGCAAAGACAAGCGCCGAGGGAAGCAAACGCTGATGGAGCAGCCGCTGCTCTCCGTAAAGATCAGACAGAATGGCATTGAACAGCGTGGCTCTCTGGATGACCGCTCGTTCGATGGAGGCCCATTCTTTTGCGTCGATGACGAGGGGAATCGGATCCATCGGCCAGGAATATTCGCTGCCCTCGGTCAGGTTGCCGACGTTATAGGTGACGCCTTCAGACTGGATCAACTGCTGGCCGCTTTGCCAGCGGCGGCTGAGATGACGAAAGCCCATGCGACGGATTTCGACGACAAGCTTTCGCCAGTGCCGGCGCGGCAGGCCGGAGGGCAGAAGCGCCTCATCCCAGTGGCCCTCTACCGGAACATACTTGAGCTGGTCCTTGTCTAAATCTGTCTTTACGGGCAAGGGATTGGTCCTATTTGTTTTGGACTGCGGTATCCAGCCGCGGAGCGGCGTGAGAGTGCCGGACTTGTGGGCCGGTTACTCAAAAGGAAAACATCGGCGGTCTGCACGTAGCCGTGGGCTTTATGCCCGCGTTCAAACACGATTAAAGAATTCTTCTGGCGGTACTTGAACGCGGGCATAAAGCCCACGGCTACGTGCTGAGACCAACTTGATTCCATTTGAACAGCCGCTCCGCGATTCATTCACACCTTCTTCGCAGATCCAGCGTTGCTGGGAACTCCGGGTTCACTTCAGGTGGAGGCACGACAACCCGCCCCGGAGTATGTCCGAATCCAAAAAAGCGTGCCACACGCCGGGCCTCGGCTTCGTTCGAATTTACCGGAAACGTTTCGTAGGTCCGTCCACCTGGATGCGCAACATGATAAGTGCAACCCCCGATGGAGCGTTCGGCCGCAATATCGACCACATCGAAAACGAGCGGAGTATGCACGGGAATCGTGGGATGCAGACAACGCGGGGGCTGCCAGGCCCGGTACCGCACACCACAAACGAAATCGCCGCGCGTTCCCGTGGGCTGCAACGGCAGACGGCGTCCATTGCACAGGACCGCCACTCTTTCGTTCACCAGCCCTCGCACCCGGATCTGCATTCGCTCCACGGACGAATCCACATAACGCGCCGTTCCCCCTGCGCCAGGCTCTTCACCGAGCACGTACCATGGCTCGATTGCCTGACGCAGCTCCAGTTCCACGCCTTCGTAACACACACGCCCGTAAACGGGAAAACGAAATTCGGCGTGCGGAGCGAACCAGGCGTTGTCCAGCGGATAACCCGCCTGCTGTAAATCCCGTATCACCATCTCGAAATTGTGTTCGACAAAGTACGGCAGCAGGAAAAGATCGTGAAGGCGCGTTCCCCATCGGATTGGCGTTTCCTCGTACGGCTCGCGCCAGAACCAGGCGACGAAGGCGCGCACGAGCAGTTGCTGGGCCAGGCTCATCCTTGCGTGAGGCGGCATCTCGAAAGCTCGCATTTCGACAAGGCCGAGTCTTCCCGTTGCACTGTCCGGCGAGTAGAGCTTGTCGATACAAAACTCGGCGCGATGCGTATTGCCGGTCACATCTACAAGAAGGTTGCGAAAGATGCGATCCACCAGCCATGGCGGGCATTCGTCAGGCTGGGTTCCATTCAGCAGGCTGAACGCCAGCTCCAGTTCATACACAGCTTCGGGACGGGTTTCATCGGCACGCGGCGCCTGGCTCGTCAAGCGACGGATGATTCAGCCAGTATCCGACGAAGCTCTTCAGCAGGTTCGGACGCCGGAGAAAGGGGCTGTCGGATGGTGTAATCCCGCCGAGCGTGAGGTGATTGCCGCCTCCTGTTCCAGTGTGCCGGCCATCAAGCATGAACTTCTCCGTTCCCAGCCGGCACAGGCGCGCCTGCTCATAGAGAGTCACGGTATTTGCGACCAGTTCGCGCCAACTGGCAGCCGGATGGACATTCACTTCAATGACGCCGGGATCGGGTGTCACCTTGATAACGCGCAGGCGTGAATCGTAAGGAGGCGGATATCCTTCAACCAGGATCGGCATTTTGAGCCGTGCCGCTGTGTCTTCGAGAGCCGCGATCAGTTCGATGTAGTCTTCGGTGGTGCTGACCGGAGGCAGGAATGCCCAAAGGCGGCCTCCACGAGGTTCTATTGCCAGCGCGGTGCGCACGACGGTACCCGTGAACGCAGTTGGCTGACCCCCAGCGGTGTCCAGTCTTTGCTGGCGCTGCGGAACCGGTAACGGAGCGGTTGGCGACATCGGATCGATGACCCATACCTTTCGGACCTGTTCGGCAGGCTCCCATAGCAAACTTTCCAGCGGCAGACGGAAGCCGACCGGAGAATCACCGGGAACGAGGAAGAGATGCCGCGACCGAAGCATCCACAAACTGGTTTGCCATTCCGGTCCGCTCTTGCCGTAGCCGCGCTGAATCGGTAGTACAGATCCGGCGAAGGCGCTCGCGTTCCTCGGGGCTGTCGAGTTTGTTGTCCTTCGGATCAATATTGATGGGAAGTTGCCTCTCCTTGAGCAGGTACGCCAGCGGGTCCTCGTAGGCGGTAACAAGATAATCCGGATCGATCGACAACGTTCGCGCGAATTCCTCCGCGAATCGTTGCGCCTCGGCCGGACCGAAACCGTAATCGCGATCGGGATCGGCGATCCAATGCGGATCCTGCCACAACGGCAACCCATCGGTGCGCCAGTAACAACTGAACGCCCACCGGGGCAGTGGTTCGCCGGGGTACCATTTACCCTGCCCAAAATGGAGAAAACCGCCGGGTGCAAACTTTCCACTCAGGCGCTTGAGGAGATCTCCTCCCAGACGCAGCTTGTCGGGACCGAGAGCGGCCGTATTCCATTCGTCGCCATCCATGTCGTCGATCGAAACGAAAGTTGGTTCTCCGCCCATCGTCAGGCGAACGTCACCGGCGGCAAGCTCATCGTCGATCCGGTTTCCGACTTCACACAGGCGGTTCCACTGGTCCTCGGTGTAGGGCTTG